>RCNQ01000205.1 GCA_003731675.1 Bacteroidetes/Chlorobi group bacterium ChocPot_Mid | reverse complement strand
TGAATTTTTTATTATCGGCAGAAAAATTTCGAGAAAGATATTCAATTACTTTTGTTGCAGTAGCGGGACCGACACCCTCCTGCAAAAGCAAAAGGCGATGCCAGTTGATTGCATCACGGGGATTGAAAAGAATTTTGAAATAGCTCATCATGTCCTTGATATGTGCAGTCTCAATGAATTTCATACCGCCGAACTTTCGGTAAGGAATATTGGCTTTATTCAGTTCAATTTCCAAATCGAAAGATAAAAAACCTGAACGAAAAAGCACAGCTATTTCACTCAAAGGGACATCCTGCTCACGTAATTCCAAAATTTCCTGAACGATGAACTCGGATTGTTGTCTTTCATTTTCAGCAGTTATTATTTTTGGTAGTTCATCATTGACCCTTCTTGTAAAAAGATTTTTTTCGTAACGGTAGTGAGCTGATTTAATAACCTCATTGGCAAAGTTCAGAATTGGCTGAGTGCTACGGTAATTTTCTTCGATGGTATATATTTTGCAATCGGTAAAACTATCGGGGAAATTCATAATGTTTTGGAACTCTGCACCACGAAAAGCATAGATGCTTTGTGCATCATCACCTACAGCCATAATGTTATTTGTTTTTCCTCTCAGATGATAGACAATTTCGTGCTGAAGTTTATTTGTATCCTGATATTCATCAACCATAATAAATCTGAACCTGTCTTCAAGTTTAGTGCGAATATCTGTGTGTTCTTTTAAAAGTTGTAGGAGATTAAGCAACATATCATCGTAATCCATCACATTGTATTGCTTTTTGTAGCTTTGGTATTCATTGAAAATTGTTTCAATCTTATCAATATCATCAAGAAAAAAGGGGAAATCCTTAAGAATGACATCTTCAATTTTAAGACATCTGTTGACCGAGAGATTAAATATTTTCTGCAAGGTGTTTTTTTTAGGGAACCTTTTTTTTGGTTTACCGGAAAGCACTTTGCTACGGACGAGGTTGATAGTATCTTCGGAGTCAGCAGAATCAATGACATTGAAACTTTGTTCGAATCCGATTTTATCAGCATATTTTCTCAAAACAGTCAGAGCAAAAGAGTGGAATGTGCCTCCAGTGACTTTCTCGCATCTACCGTCGAGAAGTATTGAAGCACGTCTGAGCATTTCCGAAGCGGCTTTTCGAGTGAATGTCAAAAGCAAAATTGACTCAGGTGGCACGCCGTCTTCGACTAAGCGAGCTAACCTGTAAATCAAAGTTCGTGTTTTTCCAGTTCCTGCACCGGCAATTACCAAAGCCGCACCGTTGTTGTGCATAACGGCTTCGTATTGAGCAGGATTTAATTCATTAGCATAATCAATCGCATACCCAATTCTTTTTCTTACCCTGATTTCCTCGGGTTTTTTGAGAAGTATTTTTTTCAATTTTTTTACCTGAATTTCAATATTACTTTATCTCAAATTACAATATTTTATCAAAAAAAATAAAATATTACATAAAACTTTTTGTTTTTTAGTTAAATTTCGGTTAATTTGAGAAAAATTTTTAAGTATGTCTAATTAAAAAAAAGGATTAACTATGAGAAAACTTATTACTATATTGATTTGCGTCATTGCATTATCAGCGTATTCTTACGCACAATTCAACCCATATCTTGCATCAGAGCAAATTGTGGCGGCAAGAGATGAAGCGGCAAAGGTTTTGACAAGCCCAAAGTTAGTTTCGGTTGCAACTTTGAACGGCTCAATCCCTGGTGTTCCGATACCACTTGCATGGGATATCACAAATGGAGCAAACAAAGGAAAATCTACTGCGTGGGTGTATATTTTCAACTCGCAGGCAGAGCCACAGAATTATCAGGCAATAGCTGTGGGAGTTTCTATGCTTGGTGTAATGGCTTTTAATTTAACATCAATGGGTACTAATTTGGGAGCTTTGGGGCAATTTGCTTCAGACAAGTCATTAGATGATGTTCAGTGGATGAACAGCGATGCTTTGGTTACTGCTCTGACAAGCTGTGAGCCATATACTAATTTCAAGTCGGCATATCCCAACGGATATCCGAAATATGCTGTGCTTGGTTATGCTGACTATCCGAATCTTGAAGCGAATACACCTTATTGGGCTATAACAATGTGGGATACTTCAGACAGTTTGTTGATTTTAATCAATGCTTTGAATGGTTCTGTTGTTGATGTAAATGAGCAATCATCAGTTGCAGATATTTCGCTATATCCGAATCCTTCACAGGATTTTGTAATAATTCGGAATAATTCATCTGATATTTTTACAATTAAATTATTTGACATTCAGGGTAATTTACTGAGTCCTAATTTTGAAAGCACAGAAAAACAAAACAGGGTTGATTTGGGCAACTTGGTTAATGGTAAGTATTTTATTCATATTAATTACGGCAAAGAAAATAAAATTCTGCCGATTATTATTAGTAGATAAATTTGAATTTAATTTTTAAAAATGTCATTCCCAAATTCGGGAATGGCATTTTTTTATCTTTAAATGATGAAATTTTCATTAAGAAATTCATATATTTGAATTTTTTGAATTATTAATGATTGAAGTAATTAATGAAATTTAGCGTTATCATTGTAACAAGGAACAGAAAAGAAGACCTGCAAGTTTCAATTGAAGGTTATTTGAAGCAGACTTATCCCGACAAAGAAATAATTGTCGTGGACAACCAATCAACAGACGGCACAAGAGAAATGATGGCAAATCATTATCCTGATATCAAATACTTGTGGCTACCTGATAATTTCGATATCCGTTCGATTAATATTGGCATAGAGATGTCCTCTGGAGACGTTATCTGGCGGACTGACAGCGACTCGCACCCTGAGAGTGAACATACATTTGAGCAGGTTAAGGAAATCTTTGAACAGAACCCGCATATTGATATTATTGCAACAGAAGATATCGAAGTACGCAAAGGTAATCAGCCCTGGGAGTGGTATCCATTGCCGATTGATAAGAATAATGTTCCGAAAGATGGATTCAAGGCAAACTTTTTTCCCGGTACGGGAGCCGCAATAAAACGTAAAGTTTACGATACAATCGGTGGCTTTTGGGAATTTGGTTTTGAAGAATTGGACTTTTGCACAAGAGCCATTGTCGCAGGTTTCAATGTCAGGTATTTTCCGACAATCAGAACCCTGCATTATGCTTCACCACAAGACAGAGACAACCCGAACCGCTGGGTTAAAGCATCAAAACAGCACATCCGATACAACTGGAGATATTTCCCGTTTTCCAAAGCTTTGGGCAGGTCATTTCAAATATTTTTTTATCAAATTATTTTTGGATTAATCAACAGACTGCCTATAATCTCGATTATCGAAGGTATGCTTGGTATGCTCGAAATGATGTTTTATACATACAGGAACGAAAGGGCTGTCGTGCCAAAAGACAAGCTCTATGATATTACACTTGGTGTATCAGTAGCTTATACTCAATACAGATTTTTCAAACAGGTAATAGGCAACAAGCTGAGAAGAATGTGGAAAAGCTAAGGATTTTGCAGTTGGTTCCCCGATTTCCATTCCCCCTCGACGATGGAGGAAAAATCGGAATTGCAAATATATTCAAGGAATTTTCCAAACAGGGCGCAGATGTTACTTTGTTCTCACTTGGTCACGAATACGTAAGTAAAGAAGCAATTGAAGATGCCGCTCAATACGGCAAAATACATATTTTCCCACATAACACTGAAAACACGGCTACGAGAATATTAAGTTCTGCATTATTCCGAAATTCAATCTATTTAAAAAAGCACATAAGCACAGAGATAATTTCGGAAATCAATAAACTTTTTCATGAGCAAGAATTCGACATTGTCCACGCTGACCATACCTGCATGGCTCCGTTAGCTCTTTACATAAAAGAGAAATTTAAAATCCCTGTCGGCTTGAGATTGCACAATATTGAATACAGCATCTGGAAGAGATATGCCGATGAGCTTAAAAGCATTAATCCGAAAAAATACTATGTCAGACAACAATCAGAAATACTGAAAAAAGCTGAGGCAGAAATTATTAATGAAGTTGATGTAAATTTTGCTATAACTGAACCTGACAAAAAACGAGCTTTGGAGCTTGCTCCCGAGGCAAATGTCATTGTTGCCAGCGCCGGAGTTAATCCTGACGAATGGAAGCCCGATGTAACAGTTGGACGCAATCCAAAAGAAATCGTCTTGGCAACAACATACCATTGGGTACACAATGTTAACGGGTTGAAATGGTTTTTGAATGAAGTGTTGCCGAAAGTTCTATCGGAAATTCCAGATGCACAGTTAACACTCATTGGCAAAGAAGCACCTGAATGGCTGAAGAATTACAATTCGAAAAATATAAAAGTACTCGGATATGTGGACAAAGTTCAGCCATATTACAACAAGGCAGGACTTAATATTTCGCCTCTTTTTGTCGGAGGAGGAATTCGTATAAAAATACTCGAAGCAATGGCAATGGAACTCCCGGTAGTAGCAACATCGCTTGCGGCAGAAGGTATAAAGCAATCAAATGGAGGGCTATTTATTGCAGACAAGAAGCAAGGTTTTGCACTAAAAATAATTGAATTATTAAGCAATCCATCGATGGCAAGAGAGCAAGGCAAATCAGCACGTCAGTTTGTAATCAGTGAATATTCGTGGGGGAAAAATGTGGGAATTATGCTTGAAGAGTATAAAAAATTAGTTGAAAATTAACTCCCATTTTTTAAAATAACATCAACAAATAATATTTTTTTTCTGGTTTCGTAATTACTTTCATATTAGATTTTTAGGAGGTTTTGAAAATGGAGTTTAAGGATTATTATCAAATATTGGGTGTAAGCAAAAGTGCTACTGCTGATGAAATTAAAAAAGCTTACAGGAAATTAGCTTTGAAATATCATCCCGATAAAAATAAGGGAAACAAAGAAGCAGAAGCTAAGTTCAAAGAAATAAGCGAAGCTTATGAAGTGCTCAAAGACCCTGAAAAAAGGAGCAAATACGATAATCTTGGCTCTTCTTACAATCAATACCGACAAACAGGCGGTAATCCTAATGATTTTAACTGGAACGATTGGTTTTCCAATTCACAAGCCAATAGCAGAAGAAGAACATCTTATAGAAATGTCTTTGATGAAAATGATAATGTTTCGGATTTTTTCGATAGAATTTTTGGAGGCAGTTTCTCTTCCGGAAGAGGTTTTAAGCAATCAGCAAAAAAAGGAGAAGATATTCACTCAACTGTCGAACTAACACTCGAAGATGTTTACCACGGTGGACTTGTTCATCTAAGTGTTGACGGAGAAAAGATTGACATCAAAACAAAACCAGGAATTAATGAAGGTCAGCAATTAAAAATATCGGGCAAAGGAAACTCAGGTTTTAACGGAGGAGCAAACGGGGATTTGATATTAACTGTAAAAATCAAACCACACCCTATCTACGAGAGAAAAGGTAACGATTTATTCATTGAGCATTATATAGATTTGTATGATGCAGTGTTGGGTGGCAGTTCAAGAATTGACACATTTAATGGAAAAATAGATATCAAAATTCCTGCCGGTACAAGCTCGGGAAAACTTCTGAAAGTAAAAGGCAAAGGACTGCCGGATTACAACAACCCAAAAACTTTCGGTGATTTGTATGTTAGAATCCAAATCACTGTGCCAAAAAATCTAAGCGCAAAGGAGATGGCATTATTTCAACAATTAAGAGAAATGAGGAGATAAAATGGGTTGTCCCATATTCAGAGACAACCCTTCTTATAAATATTTTTCTAAATGCCCAGCTCAATTCCAATAATAAAATTCCGTTCCGCCGCAGGGAAAAATGCCTTGCCGATTCCATAAGCCGCATAAAGATTATTTAGCAAATTATTCGCTTTCGCCTGAATTTTCAAACTCGGCAGAGTCAAAATATTTTTGAATGTATATGATAAATCTGCATTCAAAACGAAATAAGCATCGAGCTTGTTGTCAATGTATAGGTTCCATTCGTTAGCTAAATGGTTTTGTATTCTTGGGTCGCTGATTTTATCTCCATAATTATCTGTTCTGAACTCACCGACATACTTGCCAAGCAGTGAGCAATAAAAATCATCTTTGCTGTAACTTAATCTGATATTAGCCATCAAATCGGGAAAACCTCCGACAGGGTTACCTGCAAGAGATACTGTATCGAGAGTGTTTGTTACGAAATCAAACTCAACAATTTTATTCTGACTATATGTTGCATTAGCAGAGAGTTTAATCTCCCCTGAAGAGTTTTTCATTATCAAAGCTACTCCCTGAAATTCTATGCCTGTGTGCCTTGTCCTCGGAACATTGCCGTCAACAGGGCGCCCCCAAATATCCACAATTCCAGTGCTAACGAGTTCATCAAAGTATTCCATCCAATAGGCATTAATTCCCAAACTGAAAATTTCTGACTTTATATTCCAACCGATTTCAAAATCCAGCATAGACTCAGGTTTGACAAGTGGCTTTGTGAAGTCATAACCTATTCCACCATTAATACTATCCGATTTAAAACGTGGAATCGCTCCAAGATATGCCTCATCAGCATTGTAAAGATTTTTCATCCTTGGCTCTCTGCTCGTAAAAGCAAGGGAAGAATAAAGATTCATATTCTCCTGCAATAAATAATTTATTCCTAATCGAGGATTAAAAAATATGTAATTAATATCAAACAAATTCCCGCCATTTGCTCCGACTGTCTCACCATTGATTGACAGAAAGGACAAATACTCATTACCTCTTTTAATATCAGTCAGACGGTAAGACTGCCTTACAATCTGAGCGTCAAAACTCAATGTTAATCTGTCATTCAGATTGTATCTTTCGCCAATGAACAGCGAAAAGACATCTCTTTGCCCTTCGTTATAGTAAAACTTGTAATCAGGGTCAAAAGCCATAGGGAAATTTTCGGAGTATTTAATCTGTCCGTAATGCTCCGAACGATGTATCCGCACTTCAGCACCAACTGACAGCTCTCCGTTCCCGTGATTCCAGAGCAATCTTGGTATCCATCCACCATGCTTGTTGCTGACAGTACCTCTGAGCAAGGGATTAATAAAATTCACATTTGTTGTATCGTAATAATTTGAAATCCAATCTTTCAGATAACCTTCTGCCCAGCCGTTACCACTATAATCGAAATAACCGTCACCTGTATAATAAAACAACGAAGACCTTAAAGTCAACTTGTCTGATATGTACCAGTCATTGAGCAATTCATAATGTGGTTGAGAAAATTCTTCGATTTCCTGCTCTCTCCTTGGAATATAAGGCAGACTTATTTCTCTCGGTCCTGAATATTCCCAATAAGATGGATTTATTCTCCGTAATTTTAAATCCTTAATATATTCCTTTGGCAAACCGGTATAACCCAAACCATCTGAAATCGGACCACCAAAGATATTGAGCTGTGTTGTGAAATTTTCATCGAACCTTACAGCACTCAAAAAATAGCTGTTCAGTTTAGCCCACATATTGTCCCTGTACCCAGAGGTATTAATCCTCGAAAGGCGACCATAAACAGCATAATTACCAACAATACCCGATGAAACTTCCATGGATAATTTATTCATTGTAGGTTGAATAGTTCCTTTTCCTGCTCCGTACTCCTGCCAACCAACACCGGAATAAACACGCACTCCGGGCTGATTGACAAAATTCGATGTAGTAAGATTAATACTTCCACCAATTGATGCCGCACCATAGTTCACAATACCCGCTCCACGCTGAATCTGAATATTATCAGTGGTTGACGCAATATCAGGCATATCAATCCAAAAGACATTATGCTCCTCAGGGTCATTTTGCGGAATACCATTGACAAAAACAGAAATCCTGTGCTGGTCAAACCCACGCATGGTCAGATAAGAATAACCGATACTATTGCCACTTTCTGAATACGATATTATCGAGGGTAATTCGGACAGCAGTTCGGGAACATCACGCAGAATATAAGTCTTTTGAATTTCTGCCTGAGTGAAATTGATAAACGGCACAGGTGATTTACCTTCAACAGCACGGTCAGCAGTGACAGTAACGCTCGGAGTCCTATAAACCCTTACAGAGTCAGCTTCAGGTTCCGAATTAGCAAATGATGAGTATGTCATCATCAGAAAGCAGAAAATAAGGAGAAAGACCTTATTTCCTAAAATTGTTATAAAATCGTTTTTCATAAAACGCATCTCCTACGGTATAATTAAACAAAATTATTACCGTTGAATTAGCTTGTTTTTGGAGAAAACTTGTTGTGTTTCTGTGAGAATTCAGTAACCATTTTCCCTACGCCGGCATTACCCGGATCAGGTTCAAAGAGTGTCATCTCAGCCTCGCAAAATTTTCTCCATGGGGATTGAACCCCGGCGAAGCACCTCCAACGTATGATGCGAAATTAAGATAAAATTTTGATAATTCAAAATCATTTAACTTTTATTTTGAAAAATCATTATTTTTTTAATTGAAAGTTAGTCGGGAACTGTTTA
>RCNQ01000204.1 GCA_003731675.1 Bacteroidetes/Chlorobi group bacterium ChocPot_Mid | reverse complement strand
CGTGCTTCGGTAACAATTTTTTCGTAGACGGGAATGTGATGAGAAATGTCTGATTCACCTAAAAATATTCTTAACAGTTTTGCTTCACCAGTTATATGCATAAGACTTATCCTTATTATCTTATAGTTTAAAAGTAATGATGAATGTAAAAATATCAAAGAAATTTTCTAAAATGTTTTCATAACATTTAACTCTATTCATCGTTTAACTGACGGAGACGGATTACCATTATATTTGAAGTGTCCTCCAGAGCTTGTCGAAGGATGACTTATAAATCAATCTCATTATTATTAGTTAGTTTGCTTTGTTTCAAACTCCTTGAAAAGACGATGTGTTTTTTCTCCTTGTTGATTTTTTTGTTGTTTAAAATTTTTAGAGTAATTTTCAGCAATCAAAAAAAATATTCAACAAAATTGTTGTGTTCTTTCGTAATAACTGATTATATGAGGATATTCCGCAGTATAATCTGCGGCGATAAAAATATATACGCAATATTGCGTAAAGAATTTTGTTAGGCGACATTGCAATTATGAAAACAAAAGGAGGTCAATAACATGATAGAAGTAAGACAGGTCAACCTATTTGAATTGCTTGACGATGTTAGAAAAGGTTTAATAGTTATACCAGACTTCCAAAGAGATTTTATTTGGGAGTTAAAACAAATAGAGGAATTATTAAATTCTGTGATAAATGGCTATTTTATTGGTTCCATACTCCTGTTGGAAAGTTCCTTGGATAATCAGCGTTTTGCACCAAGATTAATTCGAGGTGTTCAACAAGACCAAATAAACCGTCACGGTCACAATACAATAAAATACATACTTGATGGCCAGCAAAGAATAACATCTCTATACTATTCCTTTTTTGAACCAAATGTTGCACTCTCCGACGATATGAACTTCGTTTGCAAATTTTACATACGTCCTGATGTTTTAGATATTTTCGGCCTTCTGGATCCCGAAGATATAGTAAGAAGACTTCGTGTGGGAAGAGAACTTAAAGATAAATTGTTTGAGATTTATAATAGTCAATACGGCGTTGATATTAAATATTTGCCAACAATAGGCATATTTAAAAACAAAGAAACGTTCGAGGCATACATAAATAGTAATTCATCCCTGACAAAATCATATGTTGATAAATTGAGAGAGATATTTGATAAAATCCAGAGATATACTATTCCAGTAATTACTTTGCCAACTGGGACTTCGGACGAGAATATAGTTAACACCTTCGAAAGAATTAACAGGACAGGAACACCGTTAAACATATTTGAATTAGCAGTAGCTCGCTATTATCCCATAGGTATAAATCTAAATACACTAAAAAATAGAATAAAAGATAGACCGTTTTTAGATGTCCTTGATGAAGTATCTATATTAAAAGTGATGGCTCTTTTAAAAGATCTGGAACCGAAATCCCAAAACATTCTTAGATTAGTAGATGTCCAAAATAGTTCACCCCAAGTACTTGCAGAGTTCAACAATTTATGGGAGTGTGCCGTTGGTTATCTTGATGTGGCTTTAGATAGAGTAAGAAGGGTTTATGGCGCAGTTAAAATAAAAATTGGGAAGAAAAATATCGAGCTAATACCTTATACAACTATGATTGTGCCATTAGCAGTTATGCTATATGAAATTGAAAAACGAGGTAACCTCGCCGCACTTTATAATAAAGTTGATTTATGGTATTGGTCTACTGTTTTTTCACAAAAATATTCTCACGCAGCTGATACTAAGTCATTTAGTGATGTAAAAGTCATACAGAATTGGTTCGCTAACCCACAGAAGAAACCTGATCTTACTCCCAATTTTGACTATGTGAAAAGTGAAATGCTAAAAGGAGCTCGCTCATCTGCTCTTGGAAAGGGATTTTACAATCAATTAATTTTAAATAATCCTATGGATTTATTAACGGGACAACCTATTACAATAAGTGAATGCCAAGTTGACCATATATTACCCTCTTCTAGATTTGGAAGAGCGGCAGATAACATTTTTAATCTAACGCTTTTAGATAAAAACACGAATCAAAAAAAGAAGGATAAACTCCCGTCCGATTTTCTGAATGATTGTCTGTTGTCTCATGGAAATGACACGAATAGTTTGATAAGAACTTTGGAGTCACATTATATTTCTGCGAAAGCACTTGAATCATTAAAACAAAACAATCTAGACGGATTTATTCAAGCACGAGGGGAAAGCTTCATTGGGATATTAAAAGGAAAGTTAACAGATAATTAAAATGAGAGGAAAAATTTATTCCCATAATGTTCTGCAACGTCGCCTAACACAGCATAAAAGGTTCGTGACTTATGGCACTCACCCAAATTTTTGCTTCGCAAAACTTCTTTTATGCTGGAAACGTTAGCGGCAACCGTATGACGACACACAATAAACAATGACAGACGAAATAAAAAAGGAACTTTTTAGACTTGAACTTCAACACGACATCAAAATTTTGTATGCTGTTGAAAGTGGCAGTCGTGCTTGGGGTTTTGCATCGACTGACAGCGACTGGGACGTTAGATACATTTACATTCATAGACTTGACTGGTATTTAAAAATTGACGACAAGAAAGATAATCAAGAAGAAATTTTACCTAACGACATTGACCTTGCTGGCTGGGAGCTTAAAAAAGCATTACGACTTTTCAGAAAATCAAACCCACCAATGTTTGAGTGGTTAAGAAGTCCAATTGTTTATCTGCAACAGTTTTCTACCGCAGACAAACTTCGTGACTTGACAAAAGAATTTTTTAATTCAAAATCTTGCCTTCATCATTATTTACATTTGGCAGAAGTCAATTACAGAGAATATTTGCAAAAGGACAACGTGAGAGTAAAAAAATACTTTTATGTATTGCGACCAATACTTGCTTGCGACTGGATTATGCAAACAAACACAATGGCTCCAATGGAATTTAACAAACTTCTCGACAGCCAAGTAACAGACCAAAACGTGAAGACTGAAATTCAAAACTTACTGACAAGAAAAATGGCAGGTGAGGAATTAAATGAAGAACCGAAAATTCAAATTCTTAACGACTTCCTTGAACAGAAAATTAAATTTTACAATGACTACGTTAAGTCGTTAAGACAAAACGACCAACCCGACACAGCAATACTTGACGAACTTTTTAAACATACAATATATGAAGCGTGGGACAAGAACGGCAGCCCATAACAGCGGTTTTGCGTAATGGCGGGTTCAGTGCTTTGTATGACAGTTTTGTGGTAGGTTCAAGTGCAGTTCTTCGATTGAACTTTTGTGCTAAAAATCCGCCACTACGCCAAGCCTCGAACCGTTATCCAAAAGTGTAAAGGAACAGACACAGCAGACATTAATTGAAAAGTAAATCATTGTGACAGGACTTAAAAATAAATATTAACAATACAAGAAAGCCGACACTCAATTATACATTCTACACTATACATTATACATTTTATTTCAGCGTATCTTAATCGTCACATCTCCAATTGGCCAGCGGGCGCGGACATTAAGCGTATCGGAATAATACCTGAACTTTTCTGAATATCTGAATGGCTTTAGCTTCCCTTTAGTATAAGTGTCCGAGCTGTCTTTATCGGCATAACCCCACAATAAATATTTACCGGGTTTGATTTTACGGACGTTAAATGTTTTGGAAGTATCAACACTTTGCTTGTAAATTATTTTTGACTCAGCAATATTTTTCAACTCAAGATTAATTTTTTCATCGGACTCACTTTGTACATTGCCGGAAACACCGCCATAATCCAGTTCGTTGTTTGTCGAAAACTTATAAGTATAAACGCTGTCAGTTTTATTTCCCGCAGCATCCTTAAAATATTTCTGATTAATTAAGAGTGTGTAACTGCTTTTCGGTTTCAGTTTTTCCTTATACTCAAGTTTCATCGTTGCACCGTCTGTCATTATCGGATTAAAATTCTTTTCACTTCCTGCTATTTCCTTGATTGAAAAAATATTCTCCGAAGCATCAAATGTGATTCCGTCATCAAAGTTTATTTCAAAATAAGGATTACTGAAATCAACTTTATTATCACTGAACTCTGTTGATACTGATTTTATTGCTGCAAATGAAGTATCAAGCTTTTCATTAATAGTAATTTCATAAACCTCACGAAGCATTTTATTACCGGTCTTGTCACTGATATCTTTCCCTGCAATAAAATTCCTGTTTGCAGAATTCAGCAAATCTTTCAATGAAAGGAAAAACTGAGTGGATTTATTTCTGCTTTTAAATAATGCAAAAGGATTGATATTTTTTCCGCTTGTAGAATCAATTAGTTCGAAATTTGCTTTTGAAATACTTGTCGAATCAACATTCTCGTTAAATTCAATAAGAAGATGATTTCTGTCTGTCATTGCAACACTCACAATTGATGGAGGAATTGTATCAACAACATCAATAAAGAAATTAACATCTGAAATTAATGTGTCATTTTCACCAAATGTATAAAACTGACTCGGAAGACCAATTGCATCTTCACCGGTTTCATATAAATAATTTCTCAGTTCATCCTTCACGGCTGTCAGAAAATATTTTCCTTGCCCAAGTCCGGATATTTCAAACTTCCCGTCTTTGCCAACCTGTGAAATATAATCCGGTTTTTGTCTGCTTAAATCCGGAACTGTATCAGCATTTACTTTATATGAGAATACATAAGTTCCAAGCGGATTGACATCATAAACTTTTCCGGTAATTTTATTTT
>RCNQ01000203.1 GCA_003731675.1 Bacteroidetes/Chlorobi group bacterium ChocPot_Mid | reverse complement strand
ATCCGAAACAACTACGGTTTTAATTGACACAACTCCCGACTTCAGACAGCAGATGCTCAGGAATAGAATACAAAAGATAGATGCTATTCTTTATACACATCATCACTTTGACCATATCGGTGGGTTTGATGATATTAGAGCATTGAACTATACAACAAGAAAATCTGTCCCAATTTACTTAATGCAAAAAACGTTTGAAAGTATAAAAAAGACATTCTACTATGCCTTTGGCGATTTGGAGCAAATAGGTGGAGGTATTCCAGTAATCGAATCAAATATTATTGATGATAATAAAGAAATATTGATAGGTGATATAAAAATTATTCCTATACCTCTGTTGCATGGCAAAATGAAAGTTCTGGGATTCAGGATTGATAATTTTGCTTATTGCACAGATACAAATAACATCCCTGAAACCTCATTTTCACTTCTGAAAAATCTTGATATTTTAGTATTAGATGCACTGAGATATACAAAGCATGAAACACATTTTTCAATTGATGAATCAATCAAAACTGCACAAATAATTAAAGCAAAGACCACATATTTCACACACATGGCTCACGAAATAAAACACTCAGAATGCGAAAAAGAGCTTCCTGAAACATTTCACTTAGCTTATGATGGGCTGGTCTTAGATTTATTATAAAATCCTAATTACGTTGAAATTAATTATCTTTAAATTTCAAATATTTTTTGAAGTTAAAGATTAGTTATTGCTAACAACATTTAGAATACATTAATTTGAAATCAGCTATAAACACACTTATATTCATTTGTCAAATTCTGAAAATGAATTATTATGCTAATTAAAATACATCATTTTTTAACTATTTGTTTGAAAAAATATTTCCATTAACATAAATAGGGGTTTTGATTATGAAAGATAAAAAAGTAAAAGACCTAATGGTGCCTGTCAATGAGTATGCGACAGTTCATAAAAATGCGACTTTGGTTGATTCAATAATTGCACTACTGAATGCACAGGAAAAATCATCTTCGAAACATGAGCAGATAAGAGCTGTTCTTGTGGTTGATGATGATGGGAAGATTATTGGGAAGATTGGACACCTTGCTTTTGTAAAAGCATTGGAGCCAAAATACTTTGCATTTGGGAATATGGATAAATTGTTGGCAGCTAATTTGAGCCCTGAGTTTATTGAGTCAATGATGGATAATTTCAAGTTGTGGCAAGATGATTTTTATGATATTTGTCAAAAAGCGAATAATTTGACAGCCAAGGAAATCATGCATCATGTTGAAGAAAGTATTGATGAAGATGATTCTTTGATTGAAGCTATTCACAAGATAATTATGTATCATTCATTGTCCATTTTGGTGTCTAAAAACGGTGAAATCACTGGGATTCTGCGGCTTTCGGATATCTTTAATGAGTTAGCTTCACATATTAAGCATTCATGTAAAACAAATAACGGATAAGATTTATGGCAAAAGTTTTAATAGTAGATGATGAAAAGGAATTTAGGGAATCGTTGTCTGAACGCTTGAAAGTAAGAGGTTATGAAAATCTAACTTTACCTGATGGTGAAGATGCACTAAAAGTAACACGTATGGACAGGGATATTGATGTTGTAATTCTTGACAGGAAAATGCCTGGTCTGCAAGGTGAGCAAGTTTTGAAGGAGATAAAATCTTACCGACCTGAAATACAGGTTATTATGCTGACAGGGCATGGTACAACTGAATCAGCAATGGCAGTTGGGAGACTTGATGCTTTCAGTTATGTGCAAAAACCTTGTGAATTGGAAAAACTAATTGGTATAATAGAAGAAGCAAGGAAAGCTACTGTGAAAGCAAAAGTACAACAAGAAATTCCTATTATTGAAAAAGGTTCTTTTTGGAAATGGTGTATCGGTAATCATAATTATCGTCCTGGTTATATTATTCTTGGCATAATAATTTTTGTTGCTATTTTACTAATGCCTACCCCACAGAAATTGGTTGATATATTAGCTTATAAGAAAACAGTAAAAGTTATAGATTCTCTAACTCCCGAAGCTCGTTTAAAAGAATTGAACCTTGGCTACAAAGATTATTCGAGGTTGAAGAAAGATAATAATATTGTTGATTACTATAGCAATAAATTTAAACTTGGTGCTCAGAAAGATGAGAGAGGAAAACCTTTAAGAGATAAAGATGGTAAGGAAATTTACAAACTTACAATTGATGATGTTGCCTTTCGTGCCAAGGTGATGCTTGGAATATTGGTAATTGCGGCATTTTTTTGGGCAACGGGAGCAATTCCTATTGGAATAACTGCTCTAATAGTTGGGATGTTAATGTATTTCTTCAATGTTATGAATCCAGATGATGTTGCTTCTGCCTATGGTAAGGATTCGGTAGTATTTATTTTTGGAATACTTGCAGTAGCAGTAGCAATTCACAAGACTGGTTTGGATAGGAGGATAGGAGTCTTGCTGATGAAACCAGCAAAAAATTTAATTTTATATCTATTATTATTCTTGCCAATGTTAGGTATTGCATGTTCATTCCTATCAGAGCATGCAATGGTTGCATTCATGATGCCAATATTGATGATGGTATATGCATCATCAACTCAAGCGGCAGGAGTAAAGGAAGACCCCAAATTAGCTATTCTATTAGTTCTTTCTTTGAATTTTGCGGCAAATCTTGGTGGACCTGGTTCACCAGCTGCAGGTGGTCGTAACTCAGTAATGATGGGTATTCTTGCGGATTATGGTGGCTCACCAAGTTTTGGGGAATGGGTGATGTATGGATTGCCTTTCGTTCCGGTTGCGGCTATTTGTGTTGGGATTTATTTTTATGTAGTTTGTTACAGAAAAATGAAAGTGAAGAAGTTGAATATTTCGAATATTGTTAATCAAGCTAATCAAAAAATAGGTCCAATGACAAAGACTGAATATACAATGGCGGCTATAATGATATTACTTATTACTCTTTGGGTGATATCAGGAGAAGATGGCAAATGGGGAATGGGAGGACCAGTCATTTTAGCAATTGTGTTAATGAATGTATTTGGAATTTTGACTTGGAGAGATGTATCAAAAATTCAATGGGAAGTAGTAGCTCTATATGCAGGTGCAACAGCAATGGGGAGTGGGTTAGCTTCTACTGGAATTGCCTTGTATCTTGCTGATTCAGTTGTATCTGCATTACCAGATTTTATGAGGACAGGGGAGGGTCTGGCGATTGCTTCAAGCTTTATAACAGGAATAATGACTAACTTTATGAGTGATGGTGCTACTGTTGCAACTTTGGGACCGATTACTGTGCCTATGGCTACAATATCAGGTACGAATCCGTGGATGGTTGGTCTGGCAACAGCTTTTGCTTCATCATTTGCACATATGTTCCTGCCGGGGACACCAAATAATGCAATTGTATTTGCTCTGGCAAAAAATCCGATAACTGGTGAAAAAGTGTTTACTCTCACAGATTTGGCGAAACATGGATTTTTCGTTTTATTAATTTCTTTTGCAGTTCTTTGGATTTGGATTATATTTGGTTACTGGCAATGGATAGGATTTTAAAAAGAAAAATTTCAGTCAATATAAATGGAGGTTTCAATGAATGACAAAATAAAGTTGTTGATAGTTGATGATGAGGTCAACTTTTTGAATTCGATAGCTCAAAGATTGGAGCTTCGTGATTTCGATGTGACAAAAGCAACTAACGGTGATGAAGCTATTAAAGCTGTAAATCAAGACAAATTCGACATAGCATTACTGGATTTGAAAATGCCAGGTATGGATGGGAAACAAGTACTTGAAATACTTAAAAGAGAGCATAAATATATCGAAGTAATTATTTTGACTGGTCATGGTTCCTTGGAGTCAGCAGTGGAATGTACAAAGTTGGGTGCTTTTGGTTATTTACCGAAACCTTACGAACTGGACAAATTACTTGATATACTGAAAGATGCTTACGAAACCAGAATGAAAAAGAAGTTCGATAAGGATTCTGAAAGGATGGAGCAATTATTGAAAATTGCTACAGGAAGCAGTCCACTTGCTATTTTAAGAGAAATGAAAAAACTTGATAATGAAGAAAAATAATCTGTAATCAACAATCAACATTTTACAGAAGGAGTTTAAAAAATAGTTATCAACAAACAGAGATGACAAAAATTGTGTCAAATGAAAAAAAGGGTTTTCCTGAAAATATCTTGAGGGATAAACACTTCAAAGACCTAAGACGAAATCATGCAATTCGTCTTGCTCTGACCTATATTCTCCCATTCATTTTTCTAATTATTTTTTTCCAGTATGAATACAATATGCTTTTGACTGAAGGACAATCACTTCATATGAAGGCAACATCCGAGAATCAGGCAAATATTTTAGGTCTGTATTTGCGAGAAAGAGTTGTGAATTTATTAAATTTAATAGATGACCCTAATTTTATTTTTCCACCTACAACGGAAGATTTGGAAAAGTATCTGAAAAAATTATCTCAGGATAGTGATGCGTTTATTGATATCGGATTTTTTGATACTACAGGTATTCAAATTTCATACTCGGGACCT
>RCNQ01000202.1 GCA_003731675.1 Bacteroidetes/Chlorobi group bacterium ChocPot_Mid | reverse complement strand
TGAAATACATCCTTTTGAAGATACTGCCCTTTGCTGGTAAGGGTGATTGTTGATAAAGACCTGCAAACCTGTAAGAGCCAATGTTTTTTTCAATTGAACGTATTGTTTTTTGGGGATACTTACCGCTCCAAAGAGCTTGTCCTTCACTTCTGCCTAATTCATCATTTTCTATGGCGAGAGCTGGGAAACTTGCGATAACCCATAAATCATCACTTAAAGTTTCATTATTAGCAAGATAATCTTTCAGCGAAATGACCTGATTGTTTTCCTTAATCCTTCCGCAAAGGTCATCTTCGTGCCAGCGAGTCATAACAACAATCATTATTCCATTCGGTTCCAACCTTGTATATGCTGTGGAGTTAAACCAATCCCAAAGTTTATCTCTTTGATGTGCTGAGTGAGCTTCGGCGTCGTTTTTTATCGGGTCGTCAATTATATACAAATCAGCACCTTTGCCTGTTATAGCACCACTGACACCAACAAAATCAATTCCGCCGGTATGTTTATTAATATCAAATCGTCTTGATGATTTTGAAAAAGGATTTAGTTCGAGATTGAAAATGCTTTTACCGAATTCAAGGAACAAATTCTTACCTTTTCTTCCGAACGTCTCAGCAAAATGTGAGCAGTAACAGGTTACTATAACTCTGTGTGAAGGGTGATTGCCAATATACCATACCGGATAATTTCCTGTTATTAATTCTGATTTGCCATGACGAGGAGGCATATTGACTATAAGTCTTTTGAATTTTCGTGAACTAATATCTAAAAGTAATTTATTTAATATTCTGATGTGCTTTGGGAAGCGGAACTTTTTATTTCCTGTATAAAATGCAAACAAAGCAGGTGATTTCTTTGCATATTCCTTTAATATCTTATTTATTTTATCTATTTTCTGTTTCATATTCTTTTCAATTTTTTTATTTGCAAAATAATTCTTAAAAAATGAACTGAATAGAAACAGTTTTTAAATTACTTCAGTTTATTTTGCAAACAAATTTTAAAATAATACATCGTTAGTAATTATCTAAAAATCACGGAAGGTGTAATATGAACTTTGCAGTAAATTTTTCTGATATAAACTGGCTTTCTGTAATCGTTTCGGCTCTTGCCGCTTTTGTTTTTGGAATACTTTGGTATTCATCATTGCTTTTTAACAAAATATGGCTAAAAGAAATTAAATTAAGCGATGAGGAAATAAAAAATTCCAATATGGTGATGATATTTGGGACTACTTTTGTTCTCAATATCATTGGGGCAATAGCTTTGGATTTGTTAATCGGTAAAGAGTCAACATTTTTAAGTGGATTATTGACAGGACTTTACGTCAGTGTTGCCTGGATTGCAACTTCATTTGGAATAAATTATCTATACACAAGAAAATCATTCAGATTGTATCTGATAGATGTATTTTATTACATTGTTTTTTTTGCAGTTATGGGTGCAATTCTCGGAGCATGGTAAAGCTCAACGTAATTTTTTTTCCTAACGAATTCTTAATTTCTGACCTGCTTTGATATTGTCAGGGTCAAGATTTTTATTTAATGATTTCAAATCATTGACAGGGATTCCAAACTTCCTGGATAATGAAGACAGGGTTTCACCTCTTTTAACTTTATAATATTTGGCAGGTTTATTGATGTTTTTAGGTGTTGAGTTTGCACTCCCTTTTTTGACAACAGGTTCTTCAATTTTCAATATTGACCCAGCTTTTAAAATTGAGCCATCTATTTTATCTGAATTCCACTTTACCAGGTTCTCTTCGCTGACTCCGTAAATACCGGCAATAGTACCAATGGTTTCATCTGGTTTAACCTGATGATATATTGTCTTTCCGCTGTTTGTTTTCACTGTTAAATCTAAACTGCTTCCTGATGGTGCCTTGATTGCAATCATTTGTCCTTGAAGCACCTTATCTTCTTTCAAATTGTTTGTTTCCATTATTGATTCAACAGAAACATTGTAATTCTCAGCTATTGCGTGTAAGGTCTCACCTTCCTTGACTTTATGTCTGATTAATTTTGGCAGATTGTTGTCATCCGACAGATTACTGTCATCCGACAGTTTACTGTCATCAGAAGAACTGTCTCCTGATTTTGCAATTTCGGAACCTTTTGTTCCGCTAATGGTTTGACTTCCAGGGATAACCAGTTTTTGCCCGACACCAATGTTGTCATCATCAAAAGCTATGTTGTTTGCATTTCTTAGGTCAGTCAAGCGGACACTGTATTTACTTGCAATGCTGTAAAGTGATTCTCCCGGCTTGACTGTATGAGTTTTTGCTTTTTGGTCTTCTGTGACTTTTGTCGAAATAGCAACAGTAACCTGCTTTACTTCTTCCTGGCGTTTTTTCTCAGCATAATATTCTTTATCAATAGGTATTTTAAGTACCGTACCAATCTTAACTTTTGACCTATAACTTGGAAGTCCGTTTGAACTTGCAATTTCATTTCTCGAAACTTCATACTGTCGTGCTATTTTTGCTATTGTTTCTCCTGGAGCAACTTTATGCTCAATCCAAGGTTGTTTTTGCAATGGTGTAAGAGTTGAGTAATTAGCCACAAACAATTTTACCTTATTTTTTGGTATTTTGATTGTGTAACTATCCATATCCGGTGGGGTTATGGTTCTTAATAATTCTGGATTCAATGACTGAATGTACTCCCTTGTTGTGTCTGCACATTTTGCGATTACACTCAAACTTACCGGCTCTGTAATTGTATATGTATCATACACATACTCTGGCTCAAATCTGATACTGTCCAAATTGAAACCATAAGCGGCAGGGTTCAATGAAATCCTTGCACAAGCGATATAAATCGGGACATAATGTTGTGTTTCCTTTGGTAATTTTTCTCTTATTTCCCAGTAAGTTGAGCTGTCTGTACCATAAGTTTTTAGAGTTCTGCTGACTCTGCCTGGTCCGCAATTGTATGCCGCCAAGGCAAGATGCCAGTCATTGAATTGATTTTTCAAATCTTTAAGATACCTCATCGCCGCTCTTGTTGATTTTTCAGGGTCTCTTCTTTCATCAATCCAGGACGACGGTTCAACATTCAATCCATAATCCTGTCCCGAAGTTCTGATAAACTGCCACAAACCAACAGCATTGGACTTGCTGACTGCGTCAGGTCTTAACCCACTTTCAATCATAGACAGGTAAATCAACTCTTCAGGAACTCCTTCTTCTGAAGCTATTTGTCTCATCATCGGGAACCATTTGGTAGTTCTCTCAAGCCATTTTTTGA
>RCNQ01000201.1 GCA_003731675.1 Bacteroidetes/Chlorobi group bacterium ChocPot_Mid | reverse complement strand
AAAATCCTTATTGACCAAAAGAATATTTTGAAAAGTATCAAGCACCATTCTGTTTGCAGCATCACCAATTGCATGAACAGCTATGTGAAAATTTGATGATAAAGCTTTTTTTATTCTACTGTAAAGTTCCATCTCAGTTGTCAGAAAGATTCCGAAATGTTTTTTTTTGTCTGAGTATTCATTGAGCATTGCGGCTGAACGTGAGCCGAGAGAACCATCAGCATAAAATTTAACACCAATAATATTGAAATTCCCTCTTTTTTGTGGAGAAATATTATTTTTCAACCATTCTTCCTTGTGACCGCTTATAAAAGAGTAGATTCTGAGGGGTATCTTGTTTTCATCGTTTAATTTATTATATGCTGGAATTAAACAGGGGTTTACATCCATATCGTGAACTGAGGTAATGCCATATTTCACTAATTCCTTTAATGCAATTTTAATTTGTTTTTTAATTTGATTTCTTGAGTAATCAGGTATCATTTTTTTTATAAGGTCAATGGCATTGTCGTGTAAAATACCTGTAGGATTTCCAGATTTATCCTTTTCGATTAATCCACCTTCAGGATTTTTCGTAAGGTTATTTATTCCAGCGAGTTTAAGAGCTTTAGAATTAACCCAAACTGCATGACCATCAATTCTTGTGAAGCAGACAGGTGTATCAGGAAAATATTTATCCAGTATTTTTTTATCAGGATTATTTTTTTTCTTCCAAAGTTCCTGATTCCAACCACTGGCAACTATCCAGTCACCTTTTTCCTTTGGATTATTCCATGCTGAGACAGCACATTCTTCGCTGTCTGAACAAGCAGAAAGGTCAAGCCCGGTTAGTTTGGAACCCAAAGAAGCAATATGTCCGTGGCTGTCGGTAAAACCAGGAAGAGCAAAAGCATTTTTGAAGTAAAAGGAATTATTCTCAGAATCTATCTGAACAAAACCAGGAATTGTTTTCATGTACCTGATTCTACCTTTTTCTGTTTTTATTATTCCTTGAAAAGATGTTCCCATAATAAAAAAGCCGACGAAAGACGCCGGCTAATATTTATTGTATTATTTGACAACTATTAACTAATTTTTGTAATACAGTCATCTATTGGGCAAACACTAACGCATTGTGGTTCATCAAAATGTCCTTCACAATCAACACATTTGTTTGGGTCAATAACATAATACTCATCTCCCTGTGAAATCGCTTCAACAGGACATTCAGGTTCGCATGCTGCACAATTAATACATTCCTCATTTATTGAATGAGCCATAATAACACCTCTATAATATTAAAAAAAACATTACTCACTAAAATATTTAAAAAACAAAATTAAGAAAATAATTTAATTATTTAAAAATTTTTTCTTGTACATCTGAGAAAATCTTTTTCCAATCCAAACCCGGAGCAAGACATTTACTGTCCATGTGTGTTGATAAAGATATTTCAGGAACATATAAATTCCTTTTCTTACCAAAAAAGATTTGCTTGCCGGTAAAAATCCATGATTTTAATAGAATCTTAAACCACAATTTATTTGTAAACAAATATTTTATGATATTTAAGGGATTTTTGACTTTATGACCTGTCAAACTCAACCAAATACCTGCATCAGTATTTTTTTTAAGGTAAGTTAAAAAAACATTTTTGGTCTCCGACAAAAATGTTTTAGTTGTCAAAAAAGTTAAAGTTGTCGAACAAACAGATTTGAAATTAATCCCTTCAAAATTCAGATATTGGCTTTTAAATTCTTTGTGTAGGCTCATTGTGTCATAATCTGAATGATAATATGTGCTTACAAAAGATACATCATTGTTATTAACTATAAATCTATGTATTTTTTCTATCCCATTATCCAAGTAAAAATAATCGTCTTCAGCGAAGTAAATATATTCCGAATAATTTTGCTCTTCCAGAATTCTGATTTGTTCAGAGAAGGTTGCGGCATTTCCTATTCCATTATACCTTATGATTTCCAATTCTTCAGCAGTAAAGTATTTTTTGAACAAATCAATATAATTATCCGGGCAATTATCCAAAAGGACAAATACTTTAACATTTAAATCACCTAAAGCTTTTTTGAAGGAATAAAGACAAAGCTCCGATAATTTATATTTATCATCGTGAAATACAGGAGGTGTTTTGGAAACTCCCGGATAAATCCTGTATGCTATGGCTAAGTCCTTTTTGTTATTCATAATCCCTTAATAACTTATTAAACTCATCAAGCCAGATATTTAGCATTAATCTGTTATATTTGATTTTCCATTTCCCAATTTTATTCTTGTTTTTTTCATTTTGGAATATTGAAATAATTGTCCAGAGGAATATCATATTTACAGAATAAACAATTTCACTAATAATATAAAATTTAGCTGACTGAAATTTTAAGTGCTTTTTGCAAAATAAAATTTTTGTTGAGACCATTTCCTTTAATCTGTCAGGACTGAAACCCTGATTTACATCCGTTGCACCACGGTAATGTATAATCTCAGATTCAGGATTATGAACAACTTTCCATCCTTTTTTCCTGACTCTGTGGCAGAAGTCAGCTTCTTCGGTATAGAAAAAATAGTCTTCGTCGAAACCTTGTACTTCATTAAATGCCTTACGGTTAATTGCCATAACAGCTCCATCTACGTAAGAGACCTGCTTTGATTGCTTAATTCCCTTCTCCCATTTTTTCTTGTCAATTAGTTCAATTAAATGATTCAGTAAAAATATTTTTTTGATACCAAAATATATTCCCGGAACATCTCCGTAGCTGTATTGATATCTACCATCGGGATATATCTGTCGGGGACCACAAACAGCAACAACAGGATTGGAAACCAAATATTCTATCAAAATTCTTATTGAATTTTCCTTGTAAACAACATCGGAATTTGAAACAATAAAAAAATCAGAAGAAACTGCTGATACTCCGATATTTACAGCTTTTGCATAACCCAAATTCATAGGATTAACGATAAGCTTCACTTCGGGAAATTCATTTTTTATAACATCAGGAGTACCATCAGCTGAACAATTATCAACAACAATGATATCGTTAATTACTTCATTTGCAGTTTTATAAATTGAGCTAATACACTCCAAAGTAAGTTTTTGGGTGTTGAATGATATGATGATAATATCTGCTTTTTTAACTGTCAATTAAAATAATTGATGAAAAATCCATTTTTTAAAAGTTACAATTTATGCTTTTTTAGTGTAAAATGTATTATTCTTTAATACCTTTTTTTGAAGTAATCTCTAATTATCGAAGGGATAATAAAGCAAATTTCAGAAAACAACAAATTTGTAGTAATTTCTACTAATTTCATTTTTTTGTTTGGTATTTAAACAAATTATATTAAATTTAATATTGTGTTGTGTCTGATTTTTAATTTTTATCAAGTGTGAATAAATATTTATTTATTCGAGTGTTTTTTATTGAAGAAATGAATTATTATTTTATAAATTTATATAGGAGAATTTTTATGAAAAAATTAACTACTATTTTATTGGCAATAATGCTGATAGTAGCAATGAGTATGACAGGTGAAGCCAAAAAGCGTGTACTCATAGAGAGCTTTACTGGAACATGGTGCGGTCCTTGCGGAGTTTACGGCAAACCTGCGACAGAAGAAATTTTGACTACTTACGCAGGAGATGTCTATGTAGCTGAAATCCACGCTGGCGGTGGTGACCCGTTCAATATACCGGAATATAACACTTTAGCAGGAGCATTTGGAATTACCAGTATCCCCGGTGGCTTGTTGAACAGAGAACCAGTAAATGTAAATGGACAAGTTCAATTTAGCGTTTATCCAACATCTTGGAAGCAGGTTGTGCCTTCAATACTCGCTTCTGAAAATGTTGTTGATGTAAATTTATTTTACAGCATAAACCAAAGCACAAGACAGCTGTCTGCAACAATCGAAGCTACATTCCTGAAAGCAGTAAGTATGACTGGAGGTGAATTGAGGTTCAATGTTTACATTTGCGAAAGCAACATTGTCGGTTACCAGAACGGTCAAGGCAATGATTATAACCATAAGCATGTTTGCAGAAAAATGTTGGGTGGTGCATGGGGAACAAGTGGAATTATCCCAAGTTCAGTTTCAGCAGGTGCAAAATACACATACAAATATACCTTTACTTTAGACCCATCATGGAAGATAAACGATTTGGAATTCTATGGTACAGTTGCTGAATATCATGCTTCCGATGCAAGTCAGGTACAGATATTGAATGCAATCAAAGGAGTTCAGGGTGCACCATCATCTGAATTGACTTCCACAGGTCCATCAATTATGGTTAAGCCAACAGGAACACCTTTTTCTAAAACATTCCAATTGAAGAATATCGGAAATGAAAGCATTACTTTTAGAATCAATGAAGAAGTTTCTTCAAGAACACCATCGGATTGGACATATCGTTTGATTACTCCATCAGGTATTGTGAATAAGAATGAGAAGACCCAATCAGCTGAAGTCACTTTGGCAAAAGGTGCAACTGCTGATATTACTCTCGAATTGACACCCGGTGCTACATTAGGTATCGGTGATTTAAGTATTGAAGTTTTCAATAAATATGACTTAACAGGACAAAGAAGCAATGGAAAGATTACAGCAGCATCAGCAGAAATCTCTAATTTGCAAGTTAATGATTACGATGATGCAAAATATTCCATATTGACTAATATGAATTCAGCAGGTTTGACAAGTCCTGTTGAAATTTCTGCATCTGAATTTGAAGACATTGGAGCATCATTCAACAATTTATCAGTCTTAGTCTGGAACTGCGGAGAAAAAGGCTCTCTGACTGCTTCGGAAGCAAACAAAATTAATTCGGCTATCAATGATGGTGTTAATGTTTTCATGCTTGGAACTATTATTGCTAATTCAACAGACAATGCTGTCAAATCAATGTTGAATTATGTAGGTGTTCAGTTCATAAAA
>RCNQ01000200.1 GCA_003731675.1 Bacteroidetes/Chlorobi group bacterium ChocPot_Mid | reverse complement strand
TAATAATCCCAAAAACTTTTTATATGCTGGCACATATAGAGGTGTTTATTATTCTAATGATGATATGACTGAATGGGTTTTGATGAATGAGAACCTTCCGAATAATACTGTGAATGAACTTGAGATAAGTTATCCTGATAATAAAATTATTGCCGCTACATACGGACGTGGTTTTTGGATGGCTGATTTGATTGAAGGGAATGTTGGTATAGATGGTAATGTAAATTTCGAAAATTTACTTATAGATATTTTACCTAATCCATCTGACGGTAATTTACAAATGATTCTAAATTTAAATCATAATGCAGTTCCAGTTCTTAATTTAGAAATTATTGATATTCTCGGTAGAAAAGTTTATAATGAAATAATAAAGATTGATAATTCTTCATTAGTTCATAATTTGAATTTGGATTTATTAAGCGGACAATATTTTTTAAAGGTGTCTTATGCAAATAATATGAAAGTAAAAAAATTCATAATAAGCAAATAATGTTTTTACAATAAAAATCTTTCGATTGAATCAATGTTTTTAGATTGTTCGACCTGCTCGATATATTTTTTTAAATTTTCTGAGTTTGATGAAGACAATGTGATAAAAATCTCAATTCCTTCATCAGAGTGATTTGAGTTAAAGCTATTTAGGTTTATATTACCTATATCATTTAATATTTTTGTGATTTCAGCTTGAGCATTTGATTGATTATGAGTAATGATTTTTATTTTTGTATAATATTCATTAAACTTAAGATTATTCCAATCTAAGTTAAAAACAGAACTTGGATTCTGTTGTTCCAGATTTTTTATAACATTGCACTTTTTTCTGTGCACATTAATTTTTTTATAATCATTTGTTAACTCACCTATGATTTTATCTCCAGGTAAAGGGTAACAACATTCAGATTGATTTATTATTTTCGTATCATTATAAATCTGATTTACAGAATTCTGATGATTTTTCAGATTTTCATCAGTTTGAGTATCTTCCTTTTTAATTTTTTTATCTTTCTTCTTTTTCAATTTTTTCAGAAGTTCTTTGATATAATCAAAAATTAACTTCTCGTTTAAACCAGAAGTACCAAGTTCGGTAAAAAATTCTTCCTTTGTACTGAAATTCATTGATTTTAATATTTTATTAAATTTTTTTTCAGATACTTTAAAATCCATATTTTTTAAAAATTCATCCCAAATAATCTGACCTTTCTCCTCAGATTTCAGTTTTCTTTCTTTGAAATACTTCTGAATATAATTTCTTGCTCTTTGGGTTGTAACGATTTTTAACCAATCTTCATTTGGCTTTTGATTTTCTGAAGTGATTATCTCGACCTGGTCACCACTTTGCAGTTTATAATCAAGAGGGACAATTTTTGAATTAACCTTTGCACCGATACAATGCTCTCCAACTTCAGAATGAATCGCATAGGCAAAATCTAAAGGTGTAGAATCTTTCGGAAAAATTTTAAATTCTTTGGCTGGTGTAAAGACATAGATTTCGTCCTGATGCCAGTTCTTTTGGATACTATCGAGAAGAGTATCTATTGCAGGTTCTCCTGACTTGTCAAAAATATTTTTAATAAGGTTCAACCATTCTTCTGTATTTTCATCGTCAAGTACCGATTGAGCAGGCAAAAAACCTCTTTTGTAATTAAAATGCGATGCTACACCCTTTTCGGAAAGTAAATGCATTTTTTTAGTTCTTATTTGAATTTCAACAGGACTACCATCATGCCCCCTCAATGCTACATGTAATGATTGATAACCATTTTTCTTTGGATTTGCAATGTAGTTTTTAAATGTATCTGGAACAAGTTCATAAATACCCGTAATTATTGCATAAGCTATATAGCAATATTTTATATCATCATTATGAATTATTATTCTTATAGCGAATAAATCATTAAGCTTTTCCAAAGGTAATTGTCTAATATGTATTTTGTTATATATTGAAAATAAATGCTTGGCTCTGCCATTTATTTCGAATTTTATCTTATGTTTTTTGAATAATTCATCTTTATCAAGTGCTTCTTTAATCGGTTTAATAAAATTCTTAATATATTGCTCTCTTTCCTTTCTCGTACCATGGACTTTCTCCTTGATTTTTATAAATTCCTGTGGATCCAAAATCTGGAAAGCCATATCTTCTAATTCACCTTTAATGTTTCCCAGACCAAATCTGTGAGCAAAAGGAGAATATATTTCCATGGTTTCATTTGCTAACTGAATTTGTTCCTCAATACTAAACTTTTTCTGTTTTGTATTTTCCAAATCAGTTATATCCCTCATATTTTGAAGCATCTCAGCAATTTTGATAAGGATGATTCGAACATCCTTGAATAATGAAAGAAGCAATTTACGATAGTTTTCACTACTAGCGATATTTTGACCAGCTACATGCTGTATCTTACAAATTCCTTCTACGATTTCAGCTACTGTCGAGCCAAATTCCATCTGAATATCTTTCAACTTGTAAATATCGCTGTCATTTGGAATATCATGCAATAAAGCACAAACAACTGAAACTTCATCCAATGGCATTTCGTTAACAGCTATCAATGCTACGTAATATGAATGTTTGTAATATGGAATGCCATTCTCATCTGATTTATTTTTATATGCTTCTAAACAAAAGTGAAATGCTTTTGCTATCATATTTTCATCACATGATTGGATATTTGTCCTGCAAACTTTCATCAATGAATCAAGCTCACTTTGATGAGAATCTGCTTTATTTGTTACTTCTTTTTTTCTAAAAAAATTAATCATTGTATTAATATTTGTAATTATTTGTTAATAAGCTCATTCAACCAATTTATTAACTTAATAAAAACTAAGGATTTTTTGTTAATTTACTATACTTTGTTAATTAACTTTTAATTTAATACAAAAATACAAAAAATAAAAAGGATTTAGTAAAAATTGATTTATGGAAATAACCGAACAAAATAAAGAAAAAGTTTTATTAGTAGCTGTCGCAAGAAAAGGTGGAAATAGAAATCTTGTTTTTGAGCAATTGCAGGAATTAGAATCTCTTGTTGATACAGCTGGTGCTGAGGTTGTGGAAAAGATTTACCAGGAATTGGAAAAGCCAAACCCAAAAACAGCAATCGGCAAAGGTAAAATACAGGAAATCAAGGAAATTATTGATGAAGAAGGAATAAAATTAGTTGTATTTGATGATGAAATTACTCCGACTCAGGTTAGAAACCTCGAAACGGAATGGAAAATAAAAGTTATGGACAGAAGTGGTTTAATTCTGGATATTTTTGCTAAACATGCTCGTTCCAATGAAGCCAAGACACAGGTTGAACTTGCTCAATCACAATACTTGCTACCAAGATTAACAAGAATGTGGACTCACCTATCAAAACAATATGGAGGAATTGGGACAAAAGGTCCAGGTGAAACTCAGATTGAATCAGATAGAAGAGCCCTTAAAACCAAAATAGCAAGACTTAAAGAAAAATTGAAAGAAATAAATATTCAAAAGGAACAGCAAAAAAAAGGTCGTTCAGATTTGCCGAGATTTGCTCTTATAGGATATACAAACACGGGAAAATCAACATTGATGAATGCTATTACAGAGGCAAATGTTCTCGTTGAAGACAAACTTTTTGCTACTCTTGATACTACTGTAAGAGCATTTAATTTCCCTAACGGGCAAAAAGCCTTATTATCCGATACAGTTGGATTCATTCGTAAACTACCTGCTCATTTGGTTGCTTCCTTCAGAAGCACTTTAGCAGAAGCATCAGATGCGGATATTATAATTCATTTAGTCGATATTACTCATCCTCATTATGTTGACCAAATTAATGTTGTTAATCATACTCTTGAAACCTTAAAACTCGATAAGAAACCCTCTCTTTTAGTATTTAATAAAATTGATGGTCTTGAGAATAAGGATTTAATTAAATCAGTTGATAGTGCTTATCCAAATTCAATTTTTATATCTGCAACTCGTGGTATTAATTTAAATAATTTACTACAAAAGATGCAGGATAAATACGACGAACAAGGCAAAATTATTAAATTTACATTACCTTATACTGACATATCTAAAATCAATGAAATATACTCCATCGGAGATATCAAAGAAAGAAAAGATACTGATACAGGTATTTATTTTGAAGTCAAAATTACAAATGATAAAATTGATTTATTCTTCAATCGTTTTTCAAAAATTATAATCAAAGATAATACTTAAATTAATTATGAACGAAAATAAAGTAAAAAATGTTATTGTGAATACTCACAAAAATGTCAGATATATTATATGGGCTGATAGGAAGTTAAGTCGTGAAGAAATGCTTAAGCAAGTTAGATATTATAATTACAATACATTAAATATCAGACCTAAAATGGATTCTGAAATTGAGTTAAATTATGATGAAGAAAAATGAATATGAATAGAAATTATATAAATATTATTTTATTTTTATTATTGCTTTCCTTTCCTTCTTTTGAAATGATTGGACAAAATTCTGATTTTAATGTTAGGGTTTTGGACAATCCAGCTTCAGGTTACATATATTTAGACCTGCAAGGAAAAGGATTTGGTTTAGTTGATAATTACGGAAATATTAAATTTATTGACTCAAGCAACTCTTTAAAAAATTGTATTAACTGGAAAATGCTTCGTGATGGTACATGGGGATGTTTTAATTTCAGTAGTTTAATGATTTATAATGAAAATATCGAATTAATCAGAGAAGTAAGATTTCCAAGTCAATACGGAGCAGACATCCACGATTGTGAGGTATTGGATAATGGTCATTATTTATTACTTTGTACAATGCAAAAAAATATTGATATGAGCAAGGTAGTTGAAGGTGGAGACACTAGTGCGGATGTAAGGTCTGGTGTTTTAGTGGAAACTGACATTACAGGGGAAATTTATTTTATTTGGGATGGGTTTGACCATTTTAATATCACTGATGCTACTTCGGATGTGGATTTGACCCAAAAAACAATAAATTTTCAACATTTAAATAGCATTTCAATAGATAACGATGGGAATTATGTTATTTCATCGAGATTAATGGATGAGGTTACAAAAATCAATAAAAATACTGGTGAGATTATTTGGAGATTTGGTGGCAAGGAATGTAAAAATAATCAATTTACTTTTTTAAATGATACCATCGAGGGCTTTTGGGGATTCTCACATCAACACTCAGCTAACGTCCTTCCTAATGGGAATATATTGTTATTCGACAATGGAAATCTGAAACCTGAACAATATTCACGGGCAGTTGAGTATAATCTCAATTTACAAAATATGACTGCTACTAAGGTTTGGGAATACAGATATTCACCAGATATTTATCGGGAATCAATGGCTAATGTTCAAAGATTGTATAACGGGAATACTTTGATTAATTGGGTAATAGAAAAGATAACAGAAGTCAGACCTGATAAAAGCATAGCTTTTGAAATGATTCTCCCTGAAGATTTTGCTACATACAGAGCTTTCAGATATTTGACAAGAATGAATGCAAAAAGATTAAATATTAACAGTAGTGGTAATTTTAATTTCAATGGCAACGGCAAGGAGGCAACCAAAGTTTCTTTGAATTTAACTTCGGTTTCAGGTAATGGCTCTCTGACAGTAGAAAAGCACGATTATTCACCTCCCAAATCACGAATGAGCTTTGTGGATTCAAGCTTTTCTTCTATCTTACCCTTGAGATGGGTGTTCAACAAAATTGGTCTGAACAATATTCAGGGAGAACTAATCATTAAAGCAAACGAAATACCACAACTCATAAACCCGGATAAAGTGAGTATTTATAAAAGGGATAATGAAGCATCGGGCGGTTTTTCTGAATTAATTACAAATTATAATTCTTTAACTAATGAATTGACTGCTCAATTCTCAGGATTTGGTGAATTCATAATTTGCTCAAAAAAATTAGATAATATTCTTCTCGCATATCCTGAGAATAACAAAACAAGTCTTTCTTTAAAAGGAACTTTGCGATGGCAAAAGCTTAAAGGTGCAACAAATTATAATATACAATTAAGTGACGATAATTTATTCTCAAATAAATTAATCAATATCATTGCTAATGACACTAACGAAACTGAATATTCAGTACAAAACTTTAGCAAACAATATTTTTGGCGAGTAAGGGGTATGAACAATAAGGACACTTCACAATGGTCAG
>RCNQ01000199.1 GCA_003731675.1 Bacteroidetes/Chlorobi group bacterium ChocPot_Mid | reverse complement strand
GATAATTGGTCTGAACGCATTTGTCAAGCAAATTATAAAAACATTGCTCGATGCACATCAGAAAGTAGCCGTTATTACAGACAACAAAGCAGAAATAGATTTACTTTACGAAAGATATGGCTCTGAACATTTCTTTGTTCTTTACTCTGACTTAGATGATTATGAATCATTCAAAAAAGCTAATATTGAAAAGTCTAAAATCGTTCACCCTGCATTAAGCACGGACACCGAAGAACTTGTAATGATTTTAAATCTTAAAGACCATTTTCCTGATTTGAAGTTTATTGTCGTCCTGGAAGAGACTAATTTGAAAAACACATTTCACTCAGCAGGAGTTACTTATGTACTCTCAAAAAATGAATTTGCCTCAAAATTAATGGCAAGTTTCATTTTCGAACCTGCAGTAGCCGATTTGACTACTGATTTAATAACTCCAAACATAAGCATTGACAACGAAGAAGAATTCGATATTGAGCAATACAAGGTACTTGAACATAACCCATTTATAAATAAAACTTGGGGAGATTTCTGCAATTCCATCAGGACAAAATTCCGTTCAATTCCAATTGGAATCAAGAAAACAGACGGAAGATTAATAAAAGTTCCACCAGATGATTTGATAATTGAGAAGGGAGATTATATTATCTTTATCAATAATGCTCATTCCTCACATCAAATAACAAAAGAATTATTCAAGGTTGAGCAAGGCGAGATTTAAAATCTGTAAAATAATTCATCTATTAATTTTATAAATAGCAACAACTTACAGTGCTTATGAATTAAAAAAGCCAAAAATATTTGGCTAATTAAAACTACTTTTTTAAATTGTGTGTAATATTTTACACACTTTTTTAAAACTGTGTAGAATGTTAAAGATATTTTATTAATTAGAAGATATAAATTCGAGGTTCGATGTTAATTGCTTTGCTATCAGGATTGATAATTGGTTTTATTTTGGCTATTCCACCAGGTCCGGTTGCAGTAACCACAATAAGATTAAGTCTTGAAAATGGTATTAAGCACAGCTCAAGAGCGGCTCTTGGTGTTGGTTTGATGGATTTTTTATACTGCCTTGCTATAATCTTCGCTACTTCAGCAATATTGACCCTCATAAATGGCTTTTTTGATAATTACCCTTTACTGTTTCTTTTGTTCCAGATAGCTGTAATTTTTGCTCTGATTATCTTCGGAATCATAAGCTTGAAACACAAAGACAGATTGATTGACCCTAAACTAAAGAAAAATTTTGGTTGGTCACGTTATCTGGATAAACTATCACAAAGAGGTCCTTTTTTGCTCGGAGTTGCTGTGGCAAATGCAAATATTGCTAACCCTTCATTCATGGCAGCCCTGACTTATATCACATTAAATGTCCATAAATATATTCTTCCTGAAAACAATGCTTTTATTAACATAACTTTTGCTTTCTTTTTTGGTATCGGTAATTTTCTCTGGCTTTACCTTATTTCGAGGGTTTTAATACATTACAAACACAGACTATCAACACAAGCGATAGCAAGAATACATCAATTCGCCGGGCTTACACTGATTGGATTTGGTACAATTCTTGGCTACAGAGTGATTACCTTAACTCATTGGCAGGAAATAATACGTTTTGCCTTCGCTTTTTAACAAGAATTGATTTTTATATTTTACTGTTAAAACTACTTCCCTATAATTACAATCTCAGTTCTTCTGTTGAGTTTTCTTCCAAACTCAGTTTCATTAGTAGCTATAGGTCTCCTTTTACCATATCCCTTGGTTCTTATTCTCTGAGCATTAATACCTTTTTTAATTAGGTAATTCTTGACGCTTTCAGCTCTAAGCAAAGAGAGTTTATCGTTCATTATGTTAGTACCCACACTATCAGTATGACCTTCCACAAGAATGGCAACATTCGGTTTGTTAATCATAAATTCCTTCAAAACTTCAAGCTCTATCACTGTATCAGGCAAATCGAAGCTACCGAATTTATATAGCAAATTTTCAATAATTAATTTCCTGCCTAATTCAACAATGGGAATAATTTTTCTTACAAGTTGTTGCTTTTGTTCATTCAAAAGAGCAATATTAATCGAGTCAGGGATAACTTTTTGTTCGCTACGGTATTTCAGTGCATAAACACTTGTCAACTGATTTGAAAAATTATCCAGAATTGTAGAGAATGGATAATCAATATCAAAAAAAGAACCTCTGGTACTCTTGCTCATTCTTTCGTAATTCTTCAATTTTGGTGGAACTATTGAAAATAATCTGACATCATTTTTCTTTAGTAACTCGATTATTGATTCCAAAGTCTGGTCTGTTGTACCTTCACCCTGTTCACCTGCTGAATGATATGGGGCATCAGTTATCAGTACAGCTACTTTATTTGCTGATGGTCGAAATTTCATTTTGCATGCGGCTTCAAGTGCTTCAAGTGCATTCTCTTTTTCGTCGAATCCTCCCTGCGCCCTAACGTAGCTAAGCCACCCCAAAAAAGCAATTACATTATCGGTCGGTTGGTATTGATCCTCCACATAGTCAGAAAAAAGAATTAAACCTATATTATAATCAATCCCCCTTCTGACCAGATTTGTTGTAAAATTACTAATATTTTTCTTTACGTCATCAATATACTTTTGCATTGAGCCAGTCTTGTCAATTATGAAAATAAAATCGACAGGAACTCTCTCATTGACAGATATCTTTTCAGCTGAAATAACTTTTTTTTCAACTCCGTTTTCAAGTACAGTAAGATTCTCTGCATAAAGTGTATCCAGCGGATAGCCGTAAGTGTTATATGCTTCAACAATTATTTTTACATCAGGATATCTGGAAATATCAACATTTCTGATGATGATTTCTATGCCTTTTTGTTCGGATTTAACCTTCGCTTCCTCAAGTAAATTTCTTGCTTTTTGCAAAGAATCAGTTACTCCTAATTGCTGTTCCGGTGAAATTTCCAGGCTATTGATTGACGCATAAGAAATTATCAATATGGCAACACCAAGCAAAGTTAAATGCAA
>RCNQ01000198.1 GCA_003731675.1 Bacteroidetes/Chlorobi group bacterium ChocPot_Mid | reverse complement strand
GAGCTAACAATATAAGCGGTGCAAGCCCCTGGTCAGAAACAAGAATGTTTGTAACTGGTAGTCATGTTGGTGTTGATGATAATAATCAAAATATGAATAATGTTATTACTCCCAATCCCGCAAACGAGTACATTGAAATCATCTTTACTATAAATTATAACCTATCACTTAGCAATGACTACATTAAAATATATAATATCTACGGCGAAAATGTTTTATCTTTTGTAATCAACACCAGTTCACCCGTACAAAGAATTGATATTTCCCGACTACCTGACGGATTATATTATCTCCGACTCGCAAACCAAGTCCAAAAATTTATAAAATTAAAATAAAGATAAAATAAAAACCATTTAAAAATAGTTTACTTTTCGTTCTATTTATCCTCCCTAATTTCGCTTAAAAAAAATTAGGAGAAATTACTATGGAACAAAAAAATGAAATTTGGGCTCGGCAACCAGACGAACCGGAAACTGAATATATGCTCTTTGAAAAATATTTATACATGCTTGGCGATAGAAGTTATGGCTATGTCGCTTCTGTTTGTGGCAAATCAATCAGAACCATTGCCCGATATAGTTCCAAATGGAACTGGGTCAAACGTGCAAATGCCTATGATGAATACATCAGACAAAATCATAAAATTGGTTTAGCTGAATACTGCAGAGATATGGAGGTTCAAAAATTTTTAATCAAAATGGAATTTTCTACTGTCGCTAAACGACTCTTCAACAACATGAAAGTCCTACTGGAATGTTCAGATTCTGTATTTACCAACCCTATCATTTTCAAAAAATTAAAATTCTATCGCGAAGTTGTTGATACCGCTCGAAAAATTTATCCTCTTATTGATTTCGTACCACATCATGAAATTTTTTTAGAAAAATTAAAACAAGATATAATTATCAACAAAGATGATTCACAAAATATTGATTCTGGCAGAAAATTCAAAATCTCTCAATTCCAAGACTACAATCACTTCATCAATTATTTCGAAGATGCCATCAAATATGATAACGAAAATAACAATGACAAAGATGCCATCGAACGCTTCCTCACTCTTAACCCAGATGATGACAATGACTTAGACACAGATGTAATGTCAGTCATATATGACAAACCCACTTCACCTGATGACAATTATTTGGAGGAATACCGAGCTCGCACTGGCAAAGATAAATAAATAAGTATTTGTAGAAATTTGCTATTTAAATAAATTTTCGTATTTTTGTAATCTTATTTTACTCGGGGTGTAGCGCAGCCCGGTTAGCGCATCTGGTTTGGGACCAGAGGGCCGGAGGTTCGAATCCTCTCACCCCGACAGCATTAAAAAAAAATTAAAAAGAAAGAAAGTTAGAAAGAAGAATAGAAAATAATGAAAATGAAGTATTTATTATTAACTCTGCTCTTCCTTTTTGGTTACCAAAATATATTCCCGCAAAACAAATTACTTTTTACCCCATTATCAGCAAACGTTTTTGAACCACGAGTCGGTGCTATGTATCAGTTCCATGATGAAAAATTACGGCTTGATATCGGTACCTCAGTTGATCTGCTTGAATTATATAAAAATCAAGATACAGAAATCAGATTCGGTTCTGATTTTTTTACCTATACAAGATTAAGAAGCGAAGGAAGAATGAAATTCCCTGTGGAAACCTCAGATTACTTTTTTGGAGTAAACTTCTCGAATAAATTCAAATACAAAGGTCTTGATTTTTCCTCACGCTTGAGAATTTCTCACATATCCTCTCACCTTGTTGATGGCTTATCAAATAATGGCGTTTTTGAAAAACTACCTTATGTTTACAGCCGAGAATTCTTTGACTATGTAGTTACAACTGATGTTGAAGGTTTCAGACCTTACGCCGGAGTAAATTTTGTTTTTTCTACCATTCCGAAAGATGTGAATAAAATTATTCCTCAATTAGGAATTGAATTTCCTGTAAAAAAATTAAGTACTTCCACAAGGGATTTTCTTGATATTAAATTAGCTTATGATTTCAAGCTAACAGGTTATGAACAGACCTACCTTCCTGTTCATTCCGTTGCATTGAGTTTCTTCTTCCCTACTTATGATAACATCGGTATATCCTTAAATCTTAATGGATATACAGGTCCAAGCATGCACGGTATGTTCTACAAGGAAAAAGACAGATATATTTCTGCCGGATTCCAGATAATTTTTTATTAAAAACTTTGAATAATTGATGTTTTTTTAATAAGTTAAGTTTTGTAAATATTAACATTAGAGGTAAACATGGCAAAATCATTAAACAGAGTAACACTTCTCGGAAATTTGGGTGCAGACCCCGAATTCAGAACTACACCAAATGGGACACCTGTCGCATCTTTTAGAATGGCAACAACTGAAACTTTCAAGGATAAGAATGGTGAATGGCAGGATTTAACAGAATGGCACAATGTATCTTTATGGAATAGACTTGCAGAAATAGCTCGGGACTATCTGAGAAAAGGCAGCAAGGTTTATATTGAAGGGAGGCTTAGAACGAGGTCTTACGAAGATAAAGACAAAACAACTAAATATTTCACAGAAGTAGTCGCAAATAATTTGATTCTTCTAACTCCTAAGGATGGTCATTCAGAAACGGATTCTGATAAGAGTTATATAGATGAAAATGTAGTTGCTTCTGTTAATGAACCAATGGAAGATGATGTTCCGTTTTAATTAAGTTAAATGAAATATCTCATTTTATTCGATATCGACGGCACTATTCTTAAGTTCAGGCAATATCATTCCAAAGAGATTTTTGCAAAAATGCTTAAGGAAGTTTTCGGTAAAGATGTCCCTTTATCCATTATGCCTGATTTTTCAGGTATGACTGACTTGCAAATCTTGAAAGATATTGCTAATAAAATCAATCTGGATTCATCTAAGTTGATTGCTAATTTACCTAAAGTCTGGGCATCAATCAGTAAAGATTTTGAAAAATACTGCACTTCTGAATACATGCTCTTGTTACCTAATATTCGTGAACTGATAACCTATTTTGATACTCATCCCGATTTTCTCTTAGGATTACTAACAGGTAATTTTATCGAAAACGCATATATTAAACTACGAGCTTTCAATCTTGAAGGATTTTTCCAATTTGGCGCTTTCGGTTCAGATAAAGACGATAGAAATCTTTTACCTCCTATCGCAATAAACAGAGCTAATGATTTTGTCGGTTTTAATATATTTGATAAGAAAAATACATTATTAATTGGTGATTCACCAAGAGATATTGAATGTGCAAAATCAAATAATTTACCTGTATTAGCCGTCGCAACTGGTAATTTTAGTGCAAACGAACTTTTTTTGTATAAACCTGATTGTGTTTTGAATGATTTTAAGGATTTAGAATTAACAATTTGCACAATTAAAAACTTATTAAATACTGAATAATGAAAAGAATTAAAATTGCTATAGATGGACCTGCGGGCTCTGGAAAAACTACAACCGCTAAGATTGTAGCTGAAAAATTAGGTTATATTTACATTGATACCGGTGCTATGTACCGTGCCGTTACTCTCGCATGGTTACGTTCCGGAACTGAATTAAATGATACAAATTTATGTAAGTTAATTAATGAAATATCCGTGTATATTCACAATACTTCAATTGGTCAGAGAACATTTCTTAATGGAGTTGATGTAAGTGATGATATTCGATTACCTGAAGTAACTAAAAATGTTAGTCCCGTTAGTGCTGTTGGTTGTGTCAGAGAAAAGTTGGTTGCAATGCAAAGAGAATTAGGTAAAAATGGTGCCGTTGTATTAGATGGCAGGGATATTGGTACGGTTGTTTTCCCTGATGCTGAACTTAAAATATTTTTAATTGCAAATGAAAATGCAAGGGCTGAACGTCGCACAAAGGAATTAAGGGAAAAGGGAATTGAATTAACTGTTGAAGAAATAAAACAACAGATTGTTGCCAGGGATAATTACGACAGTCAACGTTCAATAAGTCCATTAAGAAAAGCTGACGATGCAATTGAGATTGATACATCTAACTTAACTATTCAACAACAAAGTGATTTAATAATAGATTTAGCTAATAAAATAATTGGAGAATAAAATGAAAATAAATATAGATAACAACTCCGGATTTTGCTGGGGTGTAGTAAGAACAATTGATATAGCGGAAAAAAGTCTGGAAGAAGCAAAAGATGGTAATATTTTTGTTCTTGGACAGATTATTCACAATCCAAAGGAAGCAGAAAGATTGGAAAATATCGGTTTGAAAAGTATAACCCATAAGGACTTTGAAAGACTTGCACATAAAGGTGCTAAAGTTATTATCAGGGCTCACGGTGAACCACCAGAAACTTACCAGAAAGCCAAAGAACTTGGAATTGAAATTATTGATGCAACCTGTCCCCTTGTTACTGCATTGCAAAAAAGGATTCAGAAACATTATCTTGATGGATGGCAGATTGTAGTCTTTGGGAAAGAAGACCACGCAGAAGTTATCGGATTAAAAGGTGTATGTAATGGTAATGTTATTGTAATTCAAAGTGTTGAACAGGCACTTGAGAAAATTGATTTCAACAAAAGAACGATTCTGTTCAGTCAGACAACAATGGACAAACCAACTTTTCATAAAATCAAGGAAGCTATTGAAGAAAGAGTAACTGAATTAATTGATGAAGGAGAGCTCAAAGAACAGTTTCTTGCAAAAGATACAATTTGTCATTTTGTCTATGGAAGAGAAGACAATCTCAGGGAGTTTTGTAAGCAAAACGATGTAGTGATTTTTGTTGCAGGAAGAAGTTCATCAAATGGTAAGAGTTTATATCATGTCTGCCAGTCTGTTAACGACAAGGTATATTTCATTGAAGACCATAGCGAAATAGATTTCGATTGGCTGAAGAATGCTAATAGTGTGGGTATCACCGGTGCAACAAGCACACCACAATGGTATATGGAGCTTGTTCGTGATAAAATTCTTGAGAAAATTACGAATTAACAATTACGAATTACGATATTTGAAAGACAGAAAGACAGAAGACAGAACAAAAGTAATGCAATCATAATAATCATATAAATCACAAAAATCCCATAAATCACACTCAGACATACTCTCTTTGTGGACTCTGTGTAAAAATCTCTGTGAACTTTGTGGTAAAAAATC
>RCNQ01000197.1 GCA_003731675.1 Bacteroidetes/Chlorobi group bacterium ChocPot_Mid | reverse complement strand
AATCTGTTATCATTTGTGTAAGCATAAGCATAAAGTCTGCCAGGCAGACCAGAGAAACTTATATCCTTGGGGATAAAAAATCTCGATGTAAATTCTCCATTTTCAACTTTATACGAACTTCTGTTCAAAGCACCTCCATTTGTAAAAAATCTATGGATTGTTCCACCTATTTTACCGTCTTCTTCAAGAACTTCTATGTATTTATCTGAATCCAGCATTGTGATTACCACAGTACCGTTAAATGTCAAATCAGTTTCTGATGATGCAGGTTGTGTTATCCTGCCTTTAATCTCAACTTCTGATAGGGCTTGTATAATTGCAGTATCACCTTTGGTTACATCAGTTTGATTTATTGTTTCAATAATAGTATTGTAATCAGGTAAAAGCAATTTTACTGCAGGGTCCCCCAGTAAGCAATATTTCTTGTCATTGGCTAAACGTTTATTATATTTGGTTATAAAGCTTGCTTCACCCATAGTATATCTTTGTCCGAGACTGTTTGTCACAAAAATATTTGAAAAGAGCATTTCGTTTAACTGTGCATTTGGTTCAGAAAAAACAAGTCTGGTAGAAGAAAAAGAGCCAATAGCTCCACCAATTTTACTAAGCACCAATTCTTCTGCACCACTTCTTATATCGGGAGTATCAAATCTTCCAAAATCACAACTTGCGGCAGTTAAGAAAAATAATTTATCAATATTTGTCATTTGTGGTACTGTGATGCTTCTTTCAAATACTTCTTCATGAGCCCAGACTCTTGGATTTCCATGACCAATCCAACTCAATAATAAAGTTCCACTATTATTTACTGTTGAAAGTATCTCTTCATTTACTCTTGGCTTCCTTTTTCCACCAGTAACATTTTCTGCCGGATATTCTGCCAAATATATTTTTTTAACCTGAAAGTCATTTGGTACAACATTTGTCCACAAACTTTCTGCTTGACCGGTGTGCATTGAACCATCATACCCTTTGTATTTCCAGCTATCATCGGCAACAATGGTTATTTTAGATCGCCAGGAATCATTGCTTGAATTATTCTCATAATTTTTGATTTTCTCAACCATAGGATTACCAATATTTTCAGAGTAAATAGGCAATCTACCAATTGCAATATCCATCAAATCATCATTTCCAGAGATATTTGCGAAATAATCGTCCGAAGTATAAGATTCTATTTCGTTGAATGAATACGAATCATCTTCAGTCTGATAAGTCGGAACAAAATTAATTTCTTTTGTTGAAATTCCCTTATAATCATAATGTCCATCTCCCCATAACAGGACAAATTTGGGCTTTTTGTTCCAGTTATTAAAAGCAAATGATATGTAATCTCGTATAGCTGTTGGATCTGGAATCCCTGAACCAAATTCATTATAAATATTGTCAGTTCTTGCAATTTTTACTTTAATATTGCTTTGAGATTCTCTGTATTTCTTATAATTATTTGCTGATTCAATCAGCTTAGGATGAGTAATTAAAATCATTTCGGCATCAGCTATATCTTCTCTCAATCCGCTATATTCAAAAGATTCCAAAACAGCATTTTTTAAAGCTGAAGAAATGAAATAATGTTTAGGATTGTTCAATTCATTCAAATTTCTGAAGACGAACATTTTCCCGACATTAGAAATGTTTTCAATTAATTCAGGATTTGCTGGGTCAGTTACGTCAAATCCGAATATATCATTACTGTTGAAATTATTAATGGAATATTCTGTCAGACCCGTTGAACTTGGCTCAGTGAAAAATCCGATTTGATTATCAATCGGGGCAAGTAAAGCAGGGTAATGTATTTCATACCAATCGAAATATCCTAAAGCACTTGTTGCACCTGTGATTGTATTATAGTCAAATTGTAGTGACGTTCTGTTGTCTTGAGAAACTATTGAAGATGGTATGGAATCTGATTTTATTATTCGTGAAGCATCAGTATAGCCACTTACAGAACTTAAAGGATAATTCATGATTTGATTGTTATTCACTTTCAATTTCATATAACCTGTTTCATTGCCACGATGAGCAAATGAAACTGCGATATAAATTTTACCGTTTCTATCAAGATTATGTAGTTGTTCGGTAAATGTTGCTGGTAAAAGGTTTCTTCCAAACCAGGTCCTTCCTGAACCATCATTGAAGGCGTTATTCAGTTCTTCTTCGTAGAAAAGTCTGTTTATATAAGTTGTTGGTCTGTTTATGACAGTTCCTTCAGGAGATTTTCTTGCAACTGCTCTTTTTCCGGGATTGCCTTTCCAAGTCAAAAGATAATAATTATTATCAGAGTAATGATTGATATAGTGTTTAAAGCCGGTAGTCGGATTGAATTTAAAACCATTTGCAGGACTTCCATAAAAAATAATTTCTGATAGGTCACCGCTACTATTTGTTTTGACAATGATGCTTTGTTCATTCAATTGATTTTTAATTGCATCAGCAACTTTTTCACTGAGTTCTAAACCACCGTTACCATAAATCTTAATTGTAGGAATTTCATCTTTTTTAATATTGAAACCTGATTCAGAAAGCATAGAAGGAGTAATACGATAAACACCTTCTTTGTCAATTCTGATTTTTATCCATGTCTGATTTGTAGCATTTAATACTGTTTCTTTCTTGTGTTCTGACTTACTTTGTTTTTCAAATGAAGAAGGAATTATCCATTGTTTTGTTTCATTATGATTAATTGAAACAGGCAAATCCCATTCATCTTGATTATAATTATTAAGAACGGTAGGTTTAAATGTTATTTCAATCCTAATTTCTTCATTGATTGTAATTTTTCCGTTCTTCTCAAAAGCAGAAATAACTTCTAAATTTGCAAGATATCTGTTCCTTGCAATGCCTTCATATTTTAATGTAACAAAATCATTGATTGTCTGTTTTGATTTTTTTAAGGAGATTTTATCAGAAAAATAGGGAGGAGCAGTAATACTTCCGTTAAATGAATTTTGTTTTAATACATTATAAGATTTTAACTCGAAATCGTCTGGTGATGGTACTGTGATATTTACATTTGCAACAAAAATTGATGATGTAGGGCTTAATGCTATTTGTCGTGTACCCAAAATTTTCGGGTATAAAGTGTGCAATCCATTTTTTTCTATAAGAGTATCAAAACCAGTAAATCGAGGTTGATATGATATTATTAAAGAGTTGATATCTGATTTAATAACTTTCCAACCAGAAGAAATATATATATCATGGGAAAAAGACGCAGAATTTAATGCAACTAATATTGCAAAAAAAATGATT
>RCNQ01000196.1 GCA_003731675.1 Bacteroidetes/Chlorobi group bacterium ChocPot_Mid | reverse complement strand
AGAAACATTTGACAAGCAAAATTGATTTTCACTAATATTTTCTGATTCTGATTAGAATTATTTCATCGCCAAGGCATGGAGAAGAAGACTTTTTCCAATCAAGCTTAACTTTTAAAGGTAAGGTGTCTTTCTCAAAATCAATATTGTTTTCTTTTGGTAAATCGTAGAATCTGTAAGTAGTATCAGATATTCTAATGAACCATCCTCCACAGCATGCACACTCCCTTAAGTCATATCCTGTAATAATACCATTATAGCGATAATAATGTTCACTGTCCGAAGAGTTTTCGCAACAAATAAATAGGAAGATTAACATCAGGGTAAAAGCTATTATATTTATTTTCATCATTAAAGCAATTAGTTTTTATCAAATTTTTTGATGGAATAACCAAGAAGCCCACCAAGAACAGTAGTAGTTATGGCAATTGGAATCAGACTTTGTGGCTCTTGCCAACCTATTATGAAAGCAGATGGAAGTAAACATAAAAATCCGAAAATAATGCCTTTTAGTACAGGATGAATTTTTAATTGAGAAGTTGAAATGAAAAAGCCGCAGACAATCCACATAGAAAAAGCACTTAGATCAGCATCCCATGGTAATTTTTGGATTACCATGGGAACTACATCAATAATACCAATTACAAAACCGCAACACAGACCGATGATGATTTTGTGCTTCATAGAACTTACAATTTTTCTAAAACTGATTTAATTCTTGAATAAATATCGCCAATTTCACCAAGACCATTAATTTTTGAAGTCATATTTTTTTTATCATAATATTCAATTAACGGAAAAGTCTGTGCTTCGTAAACTTTTAATCTGTTGAGTATAGGACCTTCTTTGTCGTCATCTCTCTGGTATAGCTCACCACCGCATGGAGGGTCGCAAATACCATCTTCTTGTGGTTTTTTGTAAAGTAGGTGGTATGATTTACCACAGATTTTACAAACACGTCTCGCAGTAAGTCTTTTCAAGAGTTCTTCGTTTGGAACTTCAAGAACAAGAACTGTATCGAGCTTCTGCCCCATTTCAGTTAATAGTTTATCCAAAGATTCAGCTTGATTGACAGTTCTAGGGAAGCCGTCAAGTATGTAACCTTTCGATAGTTCAGGTTTTTTCAGTTCTTCTTTAATCATATCAATAATAAGCTGGTCAGGGACAAGCTCTCCGGCATCCATGTACTTTTGTGCTTTTTGACCAAGCTCCGTACCTGCTTTGCGGTTTGCTCTCAGTATGTCACCCGTTGATAATTGAACTATACCGAAGTCACGGCATATACTTTCTGATTGTGTCCCTTTTCCGGCACCCGGAGGTCCTAAAAATATTAATTTCATCGTTCACCTTAATTAATAATAAATACTTTTGATTATTAAATTTAAATATATTTTTTTATCAGCCAAAATTCAAAATAATATCTGTATTCATATAGTGGAAAAATCATCACATAGCAAATCCACTGAATACCTGTGAAACTGTTGACAAATAATAAAGCAATAAATTACCTAAAATCCAAACTGCAAATGACAGAATGATATATTTTTTTACATCATCTGACTTGAACATTTTTGCGTATGATATTCCAAGAACTGCATAGAACCAAATCAATAAAGGGTCTGCCTTTCTCAGTAAAAATCCGCTGAATGACAGCATTTCTACATCAAAGAAATTTACTAAACTAAGCCCCATGTAGAATTTATTGAATGCAAGGGATAAAATAATAGTAATAATAGTTTGTAATATCAGAATATAGTAGCTTAATCCATAAGCATTGAGTACGTGGCTATAGGTCCCTTCTCCTTTGATTAAGAATTTGATGAAAGAAAAATAAATCAGGTTGATAAAAAAGAATGCTATGAATGTATAAATGCTGATTCCAATGAACTGGAAGACAAGTTTTGAACCTGTCCCAATATTCATTTGCTCCATGATTTTTTCTTTTTGTTCATCTGCCTGTTCTTGAGTGATTTCTCCCTTGTCAATTCTGTCCTGAAAACTTTTTTCTATTGCTTGCATGCTTTTTTCTTCCATTTCGGCTTTTAGAGCTGAGTTTGTACCATAAAGATAGGTTGCTATTCCCGAAATAACTATGAAGATAATCAATGGCGTTAACCAGTTAGAAATATTGGGCGTTGCCTTTGCTACCTGTCCCATTGTACGTGACGGTGAGGTAATTATTCCTATAAGTTTATCAGAAAATGATAATTCTTCCTGTTCTTCAGGAGGAATGAATTCTGCGTTGCTGATTTCGTTATCCATAACAATATCCTTGATTGATTGACAATTATTCTTTAAGTAAATGGCGCCTTGTTTTTATTGTTTTTTGTTGAATTTCTGAATTAATCGAGTCCAATATTTCCTGGAATTTTTTCGTATTTTTATATGCGAGATAATTATAATCCTTGTTCAATAATTCTTCGGAGTAGTTGTACTGTTTGTAAATTTTATTGATTTCTTTTTTTAATCTTAGAGTGTCGTTTTGATATTTTTCGATTGCAATTAAAGTATTTTTATATACATTTTTAAATTTATCGTAGTCATCATGGAATAAATCGCATGACTGAAGTAATGTGAAGAATAATATAAGTGTAATTAGTTTTCTCATTTGTTAAAAATTAATAAAATAATAATAGCCAAAAATACATTAAAAAAGCCGAAATGCAAAATGCACTTCGGCTTTTTTTACAATCAAAGGTATGATTATCTTACAACAACCATTTTCTTTGTTACCGAATTGTTGTTTGATGTCAATGTGTAGTAATATACACCGGAAGACAATTTCAAAGTAGAAGCATTAACTTCGACTTCATTCCATCCGTTGACATTGCCATCAACCAATACTGCAACTTCCTGACCATAAACATCAGTAATCGCTAAACGTACATAAGATGTTTGTGGAGCAAAGAATTTAATCTTCGATGTTTCGGAGAATGGGTTTGGTGTATTGTTTACCAAAGCAAATCCATCTTGTGTGTAGTCTGTTACATCAACAACACCACCTGTTGTAACTGTAACTGTAACCGGAGTTGTTGTGACAGTTCCGCATACGTTAGTAACTTTACAGGTGTAAACACCGGCATCAGATAAAGTAGCTGAAGTAACCGAGTAAGTTGCTTGTGTTGCTCCTGAGATGTCGCTGTTGTCTTTTTGCCATTGGTAAGACAATGGAGCTTCGCCAGTTGCAACAACAAATAAGCTGAATGGATTTCCAGCGGCAACAGTCTGAGCTGTTGGTTGTGTTGTTATAGCAACTTTGGCTAATAATGTCAATGTAGCTTGTGCAGATGTTTCTGTTTTGCCACCTGGGATAACTGTTACAACGCAATCGTATGTTCCAACATCAGCGGCTGAAGCAGCTGCAATATTATATGTATTGGTTGTAGCACCCGGGATAGCAACACCATTTTTACGCCATTGGTATTCCAATGTAGCATCTGGGTCAGATGAAGTAGCTGTAATTCTAAATGAAGCAGCAGCACCTTCGCATGGTGTAGCATTTGCAGGATCCTGGTTGATAAATATCTGTGGGAACAACTTAACAAATGCTGTTTTTGATGTTAATGTATTGCAAGAACCCTTAA
>RCNQ01000015.1 GCA_003731675.1 Bacteroidetes/Chlorobi group bacterium ChocPot_Mid | reverse complement strand
TGAGCAATTGCTTTTAATGTATATTTAAAAGTCATAACTCTGTCAGCAGTCGAAACAGCATCACCATATTTGAAATCAATTTCGTGCTGACCGGGAGCTACTTCATGATGAGAAGTTTCAACTTCAATATCCATTGATGCAAGAGCTTCCATCATTTCACGGCGAATATCAAAACCGAGGTCAAGTACCAAATCGAAGTATTGACCTGTATCGTGAGTGATTACAGTTTTGTTATCAGATGTTTTTATGCTACCGTTATCCCGTTTGAACAAAAAGAACTCAAGTTCAGGACCAGTGAAATATTTGAAACCCATTTCTTCAGCTTCTTTAACGACTTGCTTTAATATGAACCTTGGGTCACCGGAGTAAGGATTTCCATCAGGCATATATACATCGCAAATTATTCTTGCTATATTGCTTTCTCCCTTAGATAACCAAGGAATAACTGCATAAGTATTCACATCAGGCTTCAAAAGCATATCACTTTCATATATTCTCGTAAAACCTTCAACCGATGAACCGTCAAACCAAAGACCATATTCAAGAGCATCTTTTATTTTTGACGATGGTATAGTTACACTTTTAGCCATACCCATCATATCAGAAAATTGTAAATTTATAAAATCTACCTTATCAACCTTTATTTTATGTATTAAGTCAGCAGGACTCATTTGAACCTCATTAATTAATTTATTGAAAATTGTTAATTAAACGAAAAAACCCTATAGCATAAGACTACAGGGTTAAATGACTATTTTATTATATTTTTCCACAAACAATTAATACTCTCAATTATTACTTTCTACTTTTTACTTTCCACTTTTTGTCATCCTGAGCATGTCGAAGGATGACTGACTTTAAACCTTTAAAACTTTCTGCTTTCAGCTATATAATTATCTTAGTTAATTCCGAATCAAAATGTTCCTGTTTAGGAGTTGGTGACACATCTTTACCTAAATTCAGTATAGCAGGTTTATATTTTGAGACTTTTTCCTGCAAGAAAATCAATCCTTTCAAAATAGCTTCAGGTCTCGGAGGACATCCTGCAACATATACGTCAACGGGCAAAAACAGGTCAATACCCTGAACGACAGAATAGCTTCTGAACATTCCTCCAGTTGAAGCACATACCCCCATAGACATAACCCATTTCGGGTCAGGAATCTGGTCGTAGATTTTTCTAACTACCCATGCCATCTTGTATGTTACAGTTCCAGCGACTAATAAGAAGTCGGATTGTCTTGGAGTCATTCTGAATACTTCAGAACCGAATCTCGAAATATCAAATCTTGGAGCGGCAACTCCCATCATTTCAATACCACAGCATGAAATACCTAATGGCATAGGCCACATGGAATTCTTTTGTGCCGCTTTTATAACTGCCTCGAAGCTCGTGGTTACAAATCCATCTTTTTGTAATAGTTCAACTAATCCCAATTGAAGCCCCCCTTAACTAATTCGTAAAAATAACCTGCAAATAGAATTACTATAAATATAATAACAGCAATGAAAGCAGTCAATCCCAGAGTTGTTAATTGTGTAGCCCAAGGATAAAGAAAAACAACTTCAATATCAAAAACGATAAAACTAACGGCAACCATATAGAATTTTACTGAGAATCTTTGTCTTGCATTACCAACAGGAATCATACCGCTTTCGTAAGTAGTCTGTTTCTCTCTGGTCGTACGTCTTGCTCCAAGCCATTCAGCCGCGAAAAGAAAGACTACTGCTAATACGAAACCAACTATGACCATCAATATCAAAGGCACATATTCAATAAGCATAAATTATATCCTTCTTTTAAATATTATTAATTTTCAAATTATCTAATTAGTTAAATGACTCAAATTGTCATTCACATAACTTTCAAAAATATAAGTTTATATTTAAAAAATCAAAAAAGATTGAAAATTTCTTAAATAAATAATTATAATTAACTAATAACGTCAATAATTAATTATAAAAATGAAAATTGAAGGAGAAATTTTTAATGTCTGAAAATAAAGATAAAAAGGATGATAATAAATTCAATCCTTTCGGGGATTTCAAAAATATGCCCAATAAAGACCAACAGATGAAAATGTTCAGAAACATTATCATTTGGATGTTTATATTTGTTTCGATTGTAAGTATTTATATGTTTTTGAACTCGAGTCATAAACCAGAAGCACCTGTCTCTTATACACAATATCAGGAATTTTTAAATGAAAATTTGATTGACAAAGCGAAAATTACTAAAAGTCAGTTAAACGATTTTGAATTTCATGGGACTTTGAAAAAATATGTGACCGTTAAAGTTGATGGGAAGCACAGAGAAGTAATGTATTTTGTTACTAAGCTGGGTGTATTGGATTCAAAGACAGAAGAACTATGGGCAAGCAAAGGTATCGAATGGACTTATGAAGAAGACCAGAGTGAATGGATGAATGCCTTATGGTCAATATTACCATGGGTTGTGTTGATTGGAGTTTATATTTTCTTTATCAGAAGAATGCAGATGGGAGGCGGTTCGAAAGGGATTTTCTCATTTGGCAAATCCAAAGCTCGTTTACTGACTGGTTCACAAAATAAGGTTACTTTTCAAGATGTTGCTGGAGTGCAGGAAGCAAAATTTGAGCTTGAGGAGATAATTGAATTTTTAAAATCACCTGGAAAATTTCAGAAGCTGGGTGGAAAGATACCTAAAGGTGTTTTACTTTTAGGACCTCCGGGAACAGGTAAGACATTGTTGGCAAGAGCTGTTGCTGGTGAAGCAAATGTTCCTTTCTTTTCGATATCCGGTGCCGATTTTGTGGAAATGTTCGTCGGTGTCGGAGCTAGCAGAGTCAGAGACCTTTTTGACCAGGCAAAGAAAAATTCGCCATGTTTGATATTCATTGATGAAATAGACGCTGTCGGCAGGCAAAGAGGTGCAGGACTCGGTGGTGGTCACGATGAAAGAGAACAAACATTAAACCAACTACTCGTCGAAATGGATGGCTTCGAACAAAACAGCGGCGTCATTATTATTGCCGCTACCAACAGACCTGATGTTTTAGACCCGGCTTTACTTCGTGCAGGTAGATTTGACAGGCAAGTTGTTGTTGATAAACCAGATATTAAAGGACGAGAGGGAATTTTCAAAGTACATACAAAGATGATTCCTTTGGGTGATGATGTTGACCTGGAAATTTTAGCAAGAGGAACACCTGGACTTGCGGGTGCTGATATTGCAAATATTGTTAACGAGGCGGCTCTTCTCGCGGCAAGACGTGAAAGTGAAAAGGTAACTATGTTTGACTTTGAAAATGCACGTGACAAAGTTTTGATGGGTATTGAAAGAAAATCTCTGGTTATTTCGGACAAAGAAAAGGAAATGACTGCTTTTCATGAGATGGGGCATGCTCTTGTCGGTAAGCTAATTCCCGAAAGTGACCCCGTCCATAAGGTAACCATAATTCCTCGTGGAAGAGCTTTAGGTATCACTTCGTATTTACCGGTTGAGGATTCGCACTCTTTTTCAAAATCATATATTGAATCCAGAATAGTTGTTTTGCTCGCAGGCAGAGCAGCTGAAAAAATAAAATTCAATCAATTTACTACCGGTGCGGCTAACGACATTGAACAAGCTACAAGGTTGGCAAGAAAGATGGTATGTGATTGGGGAATGAGTGATATTATCGGACCGGTTCAATTTAAGCATCATCAGGAAGAAATATTTTTAGGCAGGGAAATATCTCAACCACCAGACCATAGCGAAGAAACTGCAAGAATAATTGACAAGGAAGTTCGCAGAATAGTTAACGAAGCTTATGAAAAAGCTATTAAGATTTTGGAAGAAAATGTTGATAAATTAAATCAGTTTTCAAAGGTTTTGCTCGAGCGTGAAGTCCTTGATGGTGAAGAACTCGATATGCTAATGAAGGGCAAAGAGCTTGCTCCAATCAATATCAAAGCTTTGAATGCCATTAAATCTATGAAATTCGAAAATTCAGAATCTGAAGCAAAGATAGATTATACAGAAAAATTATAGATTTTAGGAAAAAAGTAAACTTTGATTTGTTATTAACTAATTTTAGTTAAAACTACCATTTTTCAATGTTATGAAAATAATATTTGGAAATGTGAGAAACATTTCGTAGGTAGTAAAAAATATTTATTGACAAAGTTTATTAATTGTTTTTAAGGAGATGTTATGGTATTCTTAGGAGGTTGGAATGACTTGGAGTTGGCAACACCAAGACATAAAACTTGCAATTGGTGTTGCAAAGATGCTGAAGGTAAAGAAACAAATAGAAGGAGAATTATAACTATAGTTATAAGCAACTTTAATTTTTTGAATTATGAAACATTAAGTGTTGTAGAAAAAATTAAATTTCTTGAAAAATATTTTACTATTAACTTTGATAGTCCATCGGGATCTGATAGTTTTAATTACGATAATCTCGGAAATTTAGTATATTCATACAACCGGAACTTTTGGTCGGATGACGGAAACAATACACATTCAGCAAGTTTGAAAAATTTTCCGTCTGGTGTTTATCATATCGTTGTAACTGGCAATAATTCAATTTCAAGATGCAGTTTTAATATAGCGAGGTAGTCATGAGAAAATTTTTATTATATATATATTTAATGTTTTTTTATTGTAATTGTTTTTCACAATGGCATCCTGCAAATAGTGGATTAGAAGAATTGTTTAATCCATTTCTTAGTGTGTACAATCTTATTGGATTAAATGGAAATTTATACGCTCTGTATGGTGGTAAGGGAACAATATTATTTAGTAATACTTATGGAGAATCTTGGACTCTTATTGATTTACATAAAGATAATTTTTATCCTAATTGGTGTGATAATTGTCTTGAATCATCAGGTGACACACTATATATTGGAAACACTCGTCCAACACCTTCTAACATTATTTTTCGGAGCTGGGACAACTTTAAAACTTGGGACTATATAGATTTTCCGGTTTATATAGATATATCAGCTATGACCATAAAAATCAATAATATTTATATTGGTACAAGAGGATATGGATGGATAGCAAAATCACAGGATTTTGGGAAAACTTGGTATGTCAAAGATGATAAGTTATATCCGTATAATGAAAATGCTGATATAATTGACATAAATGTTTTTGGCTCGAGAATATTTGTCAGTTTAAATAATCCTAATCATCCTGATTATAACGGTATCTATTATACCGATGATGAAATGGAATCGTTCAAAATGGCAGAAATAAATAGTGTTAACCGTAATAGTATAAGATTTAGCAGACATAATGAAGTTTTATATGCTTTTGCTGATAATGAGGCTTATAAGTCACTTGATAGCGGAATTACTTGGAATTCCTTAAAACAATCTTTTGGTGAATTTACACCTAATACCTTAGAATTTGCTTTTAAAGATAGTATTCAAATTGTTGGTGGATTTAAGGAAGCAAAGATAATTGTAAGTACTGATAATGGCAAAACATGGACAAAAAAAGATGAAGGTTTGGACTGGGGTGCTAGATGTTTAACTATTTATGGTGATTATGTTTTTGCAGGAACTTCAAATGGTATTTACAGGGCAAGACTTGACGAATTAACTGCTGTTGATGATAAAAAATATAAAACTGATTTTACAAAAATTCTTCCCAACCCCTTCTCCGAAAAAACAAGAATTTCTTTCAATCTCGAAGAACCTACTTATGCTAAAATTACTGTTTACAATTTCTTAGGATTTGTAATTGATGTTTTAGCTGAGGGATATCTAAGCGAAGGATACCACGAATTCACATTCGACGGCTCTGCTTTAGCCAGCGGTACATATTACTACGTCCTTCAGGCAAATGGGAAAGTGGAAACGGGGAAGCTGGTTTTGATAAAGTAAACTGTCCATCGAAATTGAGAAACGAATACTTAACCTCAAAAACCCTACTTCAGCTTCATACCTTCATCTAAAAGCTCGTTAACCATACTTATTGTCTTGCCTTCAGCATAAAACCTTATTAAAGGTTCAGTACCTGATGCTCTGACCAAAAGCCAACCATCGTTGACAATAAACTTAAACCCGTCTTTGTTATTGATACTTAACACCTCGAAATTACCTATTTTTGCAGGTTTCTTTTTGCACGCCGATAAAATCTGTTCCTTAACTGTTGGAGTAACTTTGACATCCCTTCTTTGATATTTATGTACACCAAATTCCTCGTCCAACTCATCGCAAAGTTGCTTCAAAGATTTTCCTCTGACAGCCATTACTTCCATTAGCAACATTGCATTGAAAATACCATCTCTTTCAGGAATATGCAAAATTGTTCCAAGTCCACCTGACTCTTCACCGCCTATAAGGACATTTTTTTCACTCATGATTTTTGCAGCATACTTAAAGCCAACAGGTGTTTCGAACATCTCTATTTTATTTTTCTCACAAAATTTATCAACCATAGAAGTAAGCGATACAGTTTTAACAACAGCACCTCTCCTCTTTCTTTCCTCGTAAAGATACTTGAGAAGTATCATAAAAATCTTGTGTGAGTCCACAAAATTACCATGCTGGTCAACTGCCCCTAACCTATCTGCGTCACCATCACATGCAATGCCTATGTCGTAGTGATATCTCCGTACATTTTGTATCAATTCATTCAAATTTTCGGCAAGAGGTT
>RCNQ01000195.1 GCA_003731675.1 Bacteroidetes/Chlorobi group bacterium ChocPot_Mid | reverse complement strand
CCTGATGTTGGCTATATTTCCTATATGGGTATTGAAACAAATAAATGGGGTAGTCTTGTCATAAATGAAGATACCCTTACAACCAACAGAATGGGAGTATTTGCCGGAGGAGATGTTGTAACAGGACCAAATACAGTTGTCGATGCTATCGCCGCAGGTAAACGAGCCGCAATCATGATTGACAGATACATCAACGGTGAGGATTTGAATCAACCTGTTCCAAGACAATTTCCTAAGGATTATATTCCACCAATCACAGCTGACAATGAAACAGATTTGGAGGAAAAAAGAATCAAACTCCCGGTCATTCCTGTAAAACAACGAGTAAAAACTCTTGATGAAGTTGAAATGACATTATCCGAATCTGATGCACGGAAGGAAGCTATGCGTTGTTTGAGATGCGACCTGGATTTTACTTACAAACTACAAGAGAGAGTTAAAGAAATTGAAATAGAATTTACTGAAAAGGAAGGAGCGATGATTGATGGTTAATATAATTATAAATAATATTCCTTTGCAGGTAGAAGAAGGAACAACATTGCTTGAAGCAGCAAAATTCCTCGGATTTCCAATTCCAACACTATGCCATATGGATGGGCTGACACCCTACGGAGCATGTCGTCTTTGTGTTGTCGAGATTGGAGAAGGAGCTAATGCCAAACTTGTTACTTCATGCACTTATCCCGTACAGGAAGATATGAAAGTCAGGACTGGCTCAGAACGAGTAGTGAAAGCACGAAAGATGATTATTGAATTACTTTTAGCTACTGCACCGCAATCTAAAGTCATTCAGGACTTAGCTTCAAAATTCAATGTCCACCAGCAAAGATTTCGCCAGGAATGGGAAGACTGTATTCTCTGCGGGCTTTGTGTCAGGATGTGTGAAGAACAAATGATGGCTAAAGCAATAGGCTTTCGTGGAAGAGGTGAGAACAGAAGCATTGGAACACCATTCGATATAAAATCAGAAGTATGTCGCTTATGTGGAGGTTGTATATATATATGCCCTGCATGTCAGCTACGCTGTACTTATACCGATAAGGAACAGGCAATTTGCAACGGTTGTGTGAACATAAGTGCTCCTTGTGTTGAAAAAGACCAGTTCCATGATTTGATGTGTTATATGGACCCATGTGTCGCTTGTGAAATTGTAAAATAAAAATCAGAAATAAATAATGTAATAATAATTTAAGGAGATTTTACGTGAATATGTTTTCAAGAGTTAATTCGTCAGCCGCCACACTGACAAAAAACCGTACCGAAGAATCCATTAATCCTGCATCGGGTATGTGTGTAACTTGTGTTGATGGCTGCATAGGTATGTGTGAAATAGGCAAGTCTGCTTACAGAGGACACGAAGTAATCTATCCGCAACCATTCGGAGTGATAACTGCGGCTTCAGAAAAAAAATATCCTGTTGACTACTCAGACTTCAATATTATGGGAGGAGTAGAAGGAGCATGGGGTATAGAACCCGATAGCGATAAAGCTTTATTCCCGAATGTTGACCTTGAAGTTCGTTTAGGTCATGATAAAGGATTGAAGTTCAAATTACCATGGATAATTCCTGGTATAGGTTCAACGAACGTTGCAAAAAATAACTGGGAGGGTCTTGCTATCGGCTCTGCTTTAGCTGGTACAGGTCTGACTATTGGCGAAAATGTCGGTGCAATGGACATGGAAGCGGCTATTGAGAATGGGAAAATAGTCGATACCGTTGATTTGAAAAGAAGAGTTCAACTTTACAAAGATTACCAGCGTGATGGATATGGTGCCATTATTGTTCAGGCAAATGTTGAAGACACTCGTCTTGGCGTTCAAGAGTATGCTATTGAAAAACTTGGTGTCGAAGTCTGTGAATTGAAATGGGGACAAGGTGCAAAAAATATTGGTGGTGAAGTCAAAATTACCGATTTAAAGAAAGCACAAAAATTATATGAAAGAGGTTATGTCGTTTTACCAAATCCGACAGACCCACATATAATAAAAGCCTACGAACATGGCGCCTTCAAAGAATTCGAAAGACACTCACGAATTGGTATGGTAACAGAAGAAGGTTTTGCCAAAAGAGTTGAAGAACTTCGTAAAGCCGGTTCAAAATATGTTACTCTCAAAACCGGTGCATATATTCCTTCAGATTTGGCAAGAGCAATTATTTATGCTTCGAAGTATAAAATAGATTATCTGACTATTGATGGCGCTGGTGGTGGTACTGGTATGAGTCCTTGGAGAATGATGAATGAATGGGGTGTTCCACCTGTTGAGTTGCATTCTATGGCTTATTATTATGCAAAGAGATTAGAATCGGAAGGCAAATATGTCCCATCTCTTATTTTTGCAGGAGGTTTCACTTTCGAAGACCAGATATTCAAAGGGCTTGCTTTAGGTGCACCTTATGTTAAAATGATTGGTATGGCTCGTTCACCTATAGCCGCCGCAATGGTTGGAAAAACTATAGGCAGGTCAATAGATGATAATCAATTACCCGTTTATGTCGAAAGATTTGGTAACACCAAAGATGAAGTTTTCGTGACTTCAAAAGATTTAAGAAAAGAACTTGGTGATAAAGAATTTGAAAAAATTCCCACAGGCGCTATCGGTCTTTATACTTATTACGAAAGATTAGCTCAAGGTTTAAGACAATTAATGACTGGTGCAAGAAAATTCAAACTCGAGTATATCTCCAGAAATGATATTGCGGCTCTGACACGTGATGCTGCAGAACGTAGCGGTATTCAGTTCATTACTGAATATGAAAAAGAAAAAGTGGAGGAAATGTTTAAAAACTATTAATTGTATCCAAAAAATAAAAAAACCTGCGACGACAAATCGCAGGTTTTTTGTTTAAATCATTTGTTTATTTCCAGCAACCTTTACCGGGTCCCTGCCCTTTATTAGGACCGTTGAATTGCTTGCCGAATCCTTGTCCGAAATTGCATTGACGGGCGCAATTACTTTTAATATCGTTAATTTTTGCTTTCTGCTCATCAGATAATACATTGTACAAGTCAATCTTATATGCCAATGCTTTCTTTTGCATTTCGTTACGCAATTTTTGAACATTGTCCTGTTTGGATAACAAAGCATCTTTGCTGATATTTGATTTCCCAGCTTCATTTTTCATATCCAAAGCGGCATGTTGAATTTTTGCCTGCATATCAATTCTTTCCTTTTGGAATGCATCATCAATGGTTTTGAGTTTTTTAAGTTGTTCGGCACTCAATCCTAAATCCTTTTGATTTATTTCATAGAAATTATAGCCAGGAATTTTGCCCATTGAATTATTGCCTTTGCCAAATCCTCTGCCTTGCATCGGTTGTGCTAATCCTACATTGACTATTGCAAAAATTGCAATCAATGTCATTAATGTTATTTTTTTCATTTCAAGCTCCCACTTAAATTTAAAAATTATTTATAAAAAAACTATTTAAACATTAGACATCAAAATCCAGTGAAAGGTTTAAAAGTGAAAATATTTAAAAATATTATTTGATTTTATACAGCCATACATCTGCACCGAGCATTGGTTCATAGTGAATTAATTTAAATTGATGTTTAATCCATTTGTCAAAGCTACTATCATAACTTATATGTCCTCTCAATATCCACAGGTATTCGGCATCAGGATAATCCTGTGTGATATTCTTTAGCTTTAAAGTGTCTTTAACACCTTGTATATTTATATCAACTTTTCTTTCAAAATTGATTCTGTCAAAATAATAATCAAAATAATCAGGAAACCATGCATAAGACACAATCACAGAATTTGGATATTTACTGTCAAAAGACTGAGTATATTGAGCCGCTTCTCGGAACATTTGTTTTGAACGTATCTTAAAGGATTTTCCAAAAACCTCTACCTGATTTCTATAAGGTTTTTCATAATAATTTACCTCATAAAATAAATCAATCAGTAAAATAATGATAAAAACTACAGGTATAAATGACTGATATTTGAATTTAATAATTGACAATAATCTTGCAACGAGTATATAAGCCGCAGGTGCTGATATTAATAAACTGTAATAAGTTAAAACCGGTTGTGAAATAACAGATTTTATAAAAATGATTGTTATAGGTAACAATAACCATAGAATCAGAAATAAATCCTGAGAAATGAAAAATTTATTTTTATAAAAACCAAATTTCATCATGTTAAGAATACACAAGATTAATAGAAGGACTATTAAAGTCAAAATCCATATACTTTGATTAAATAAAAAAGCCAAAAAATATCCAAAAGCAAGTATATTTGCTCTGTCTATCCATTCTACACCAATTGAAATTTGCTTGATAGCATAAGGTAACCAAGGTAAATATGATATTGCTATTATCACGAAAATCATTAACATATTTAAAAATGATTTTCTTGATTTTATTAAAACAATTAATGAAGATATACCTTGCAAGATGATTAAAAGTAAACCCAAATACTGCATATACACAATACAAATAGCCGAAAGAATATACAAAACAATCCAATATGTTTTCGGTTTAGAATTTTCTCCGAAACTATTCAGTATTTTCAACCAATAAAAAGTTGTAATCATTGAAAAAAAGAACAGCATTGAATATACTCTTGCTTCCTGACTGAAATATAGAGGAGCCCATAAAACAGAGCATATCGCGGCTGAAATCAATCCTTCTTTTGCAGAATAAATATATTTCCCAAGAATATAAATCATCAATATTGAAAGGATGCCAAAAATTACAGATGGAAATCTTATCCAAAACTCACTCTTACCAATATGATGAACAACAAAATACATTAATAGCTGATATGCTGGTGGATGTACATCAGTATTTATTATTTCATTCATCATTTCGTTTACACTGGGATAGCTCGCAATCCTCAAGGTTTCAAGCTCATCATTAAAACAAGAAGGTCCACCAAGATTGTAAAATCTCAGAAAACTACCGAGACATAGTATAAGTAATAAAATCAGTATTTCATCTCTCTTTTTCATTAGTATTTGTTAACTTTTATTGTCATTATTTTCATAAATCGGCAAAAAGAAAATCGTTATCATGCCTGGTATTGTAAAAATAAAACTTAATAAAAATAACCAGAAATATCCGACTTCTTGTTGCAAAAAACCACTGAATAAACCTGGTATCATCATACCTATTGCCATTAATCCTGTTGATATTGCAAAATGTGAAGTCTTGAATTCACCTCTTGAAATATACAAAAGATAAACCATATAAGCTGTAAAACCAAGACCATATCCGAATTGTTCAATAATTATACAAATTTGTACTATTAATTCTCCGGGAGAAAAGTAAGCCATGTAAGCATATAATAAATTCGGCAAATTCATCGCAAATGCAAAATACCATATTAACTTTTTTAGACTAAATTTCTTAATTAGCCATCCTCCCAAAATACCACCTGCTACCAAAGAAATTACTCCAAAAGTACCATACATCAATCCGACTTGTCCTAATGTCAGATTCAACCCACCTAAAGTAGTTTTATCAAGAAAAAAAGGTTGTGCCATCTTTACTAACAGCCCTTCCCCAAGTCGGTAAAGTAAGATATAAGACAAAATCGGTACTATTTTAGGTTGGCTGAAATAATCTCTGAATACTTTGAAAAATGGTATAGTTGATTTTTCTTCAACATCATTTTTTACTGGTTTGTCTGTTACTGGATATGGTAAAATCCAATTGTGATAAAAGTATAAAGACAAAAATAAAATTCCCGATATTATAAATATAACTGTCCAACCAGTTCTGTCGTTTGTTTGACTGCCTATCCATCCTGCTGATGCCACTAATAAGCCACTGCCGAAAATCATGGATAATCTATAAAACGTTGACCTGATTCCCGTAAAGAATGCCTGTTCTTTTTGTTCCAAAGCATGGAGATAAAACCCATCTGTGGATATGTCATGTGTTGCAGATAAAAATGCAATAACCGTAAAAACTAAAACTGACAATAAAAAAATATCTGGTATTTGAAGTAAAAAAGACATCAAAATAAAACAGATTCCAATAGCTAATTGCATCATTAACAACCATTTTCTCTTTGTCAGATTAGCATCTACAAATGGTCCCCAAAGAAATTTTATTGCCCATGGAAGATATAAAAGACTTGTGATTCCAATCAGTTCATTGGATATTCCCAATGATTTGTACATTGCAACAGAGAGAGTATTGACAATCACATACGGTAGCCCCTCGGCAAAATACTGAGTCGGTATGAAACTCCATGGACTTTTTCTTTTGAATTCCAAATTCTATCCTTTAATTTATTATTTATGTCAAATAAAAAAAGATAAATTAAGTCTGTTCACTCAAAATAACAATTTCTCAGATAAAATTTTTATTTTTGATGTTTTAATTATTAACATTTGGATGAAAATCAATAGGATTTACTTATATATTTCTTTGCTAATAGCAATAATTATTACTTCATGTGATGATTCTTCGCAGGTAAGCAAAAACTCTTCTCCCCAGATAATCGGGTTATCCCGACAATCTACCTATTATAACGATATTATTACCGTTTATGGTAAATATTTTGGTGATTTATCG
>RCNQ01000194.1 GCA_003731675.1 Bacteroidetes/Chlorobi group bacterium ChocPot_Mid | reverse complement strand
CTGATGGTACTGAAATTATTTCTCACAGGAGTGATACTACACAAAAGTTTATTGTGGAACCTGTAAAGATTGAGATTGAGACGGAAGTTGTATCTGATTGTAAAATAAAGGAATTTTCAGGTAACGTTTCAGCAGAAAAAAAGGTTTTGCATTCATTTCCTCAGGGGAAAAGTCATTTTATGTTTAAAGCAGACGATTTGAAACTGCTGGGTAACAAACTGGAATTTGAGGCAAAAGCTACTGATATAATGGAGATGAGTAAAACGGTAAAATACAAGATACCATATTCAGCTACATTAATTACTGATGGTGTGTTTGAAAATGTTATCTCAGATTTTGAGGAAACAAATTATGTCCGTCAATTCACTCTTGGATATTGTGAATTTGATAAAGCTGAATTTTCTTATGTTAATAAAAACGCTGTCCAGCAAATAAGCAAGGCATATCAGAACGGGGAACTCGTTGAAATTATCCCTTTATATGATTTTCTTGGAACGGAAGAACATAATTTGAGACTGGCAAATGCAAGGGCAAGCTCTGCTATTGCTCTTTTGGGGCTAAACAAAGACAAGGTGCAGATAAATATCCCAAAGGATTATTTCTTTTCAAATGAAAATCCTTATGGAAGAATGATGAACAGAGCTGTTATCGTAAGAATTAAAAATATTTCTGATAAATAAACGATTTATTAATCAAACTGGATAAATGTAACTTAGGGAGAACAATGATTAAGAAAACAAATTTAATTGAGCTGACAGTTATCATCATACTTATTTTAGGTTCACTTACAAAATTATCTGCTGTTGAAAGACTTTTGCAACCTTATAACCTTAATTTTGAAGAAGGAGTTAACGGGTTATTGCCTAAGGGATGGACGATGGCAAAGAAATTTACTGACAAAGGTTTCAAAGCAGGTACAAATACTCAAACTGCACTGACTGGCAGAAATTCACTACAATTCAGCTTCGAAGCAATAATAGACACTGTAAGTTCCCCTGATTCATCAGTAATATTTGAGGATACTTATGGATTTGTTTATCAAGCTATTGATGCTAAGGACTATAGGAATAAAAAGGTTAAATTCCGAGCCGCAATATTCACAGAAAATCTTAGCGATAGTGCTAATTGCAGGTTGCGACTGACAACTCATTTCAAATCAGAAAAACCGTCTGAAAACTTTATAAGTGATTCTATTACATTGGTTAAAGGGTGGCATTACTACGAAATAACGTGTTTGATTGATAAAGAAGCAGATATTATCAACTATGGTTTTTTACTTTCCGGTTTTGGGTATATACTTATTGATGATGCTTCATTCGAATATGACAAAGAATATACTGAACTGAATGTAACAAATACAAATCCTCTTAGCCCACAGCAACTTGAAAATCTGTCTGCATTTGCGAGACTATTTGGATATGTAAGATATTTTTACCCTGGCTTTGAGGTAGCCGATAATGACTGGGAGAGTTTTGCCCTGAATGGTGTTCAATATATTGAGCAAGCTGGAAGCAAACAGGAGTTAACTGACAGATTGAACAAATTATTTCTTCCGATAGCACCTGGATTATCAATTTACGAGGGCAAAAACAGGCAAAATTTCGAAAAAAGACAAAAACCACCAGAAGCATTGAAAGATATTGCTTTGTCGTGGCTACATATAGGTGCATATTTGGGAATACCTGTCAAGAATTTTTCTAATCAGTTAAAGAATATCTATTTGCCGACCAGGCAAAGAGAAGGACCTTGTATTCAGGTGGTTGATGCTTTGGCTTTAAAGGGTAAGAAAATAAGGTTTTCTGCTTATGTAAAAACAGATACTTACCAGCCGGAAGGTCATGCTCAGCTTTGGATTGGCATTGATGACGCTGACAAGGAAGTAGTATTATTCAATACAACGATTGACGAAGCCCCGATTAAAGATACAAAATGGACTTTGCATTCACTTGAAGCAGATGTACCCAAAAATGCTTCGATAATAAGGTTAGGTTTGGTTATGCTTGGTGATGGCAAGGTATGGTTTGATAATACTTCTTTGAAAATTGTTGAGAATGGTAAGGAACTTGAAAAGAATTATCTGAAAAACCCGGATTTTGAGGATATAGCTTCAAGCGGTATTTTGCTTGGCTGGACTTTTCCTGAGTCAGCAACAAAAGCTGGTTATACATGCAAGACCTCGAATACAGAGAAATATCAGGGAAAATCTTCGTTGCAGATTAATACTGATGAGAGAACAAGGATTATAATGCCCAAATTAAGCGAGGATATTAGATTTGAAATTGGTCAGGATTTATGGGTAAATATGCCTTTGAATAATTTTGTTGATTCAGCAGGGACTTTACCTAAACCTACAAATCAGAAAATCGCCCAACTGCGGACAAACGATTTTATAATGAATCCGGGTGATAGATATTCACGCTTTGCAGTTTTCACTTTGCTTTGGAATGTCAACAGGCATTTTGCAATAGGGGTTAATGAGAATTTGAAGTGGGAAGAAATCCTAAATGAAGGGTTGGAGCAATCTGCTGTAAGTTCGGGCAAAGAATTCATAAATGTATTAAACCGTATGTTAGCAAAAATCAATGATGGTCAGGCAAGAGCATGGTTGAACAACAATGAGATAATTTATGGATTGCCTTTGCTGTGGAAGTGGGTTGGTAACGATTTGGTGATTTATCAGAATGAAGACACATTGAATGGTATTCCTTTGGGTTCAGTTGTTAAGAAAATAAACGGGAAAACTCCTGAAGAACTGGCAAAAAATTTAGCGGAGATTAATACGGGGTCATTACAATGGAAAAAATTAAGGTCAGCCGCACTTTTAAGAGCCGGTGACAAAGACGAAGAAGTCATACTTGAGATAATGACTCCTGACAATGAGACTAAGCAGGTGAATTTGAAGAAAAGCCACAATGTTTATGAGATTGAAGAAATTCGTTTACCACAATTTCATATCATCAATGATGACTCTTATTACTTTGACCTTACAAGGATTACCGACAGGGGAATGAAAAACATTGTAAATGATATTAAAGATAGATTGCCTAAAGCAAAGAACATAATTTTTGATTTACGGGGTTATTCAGCAAATACACCGGAGTTTTTAGGGATGTTCTTGAATGCAAAGATTAGTTCGGTATCAAGGAAGTATCCTGTATTCACAAAGCCCGGAGGCAAACCCTGTACATGGTTTGAAATAGGTGAAGAAATAAAGCCAATGAATCCTTACATTAAAACTAATGTTTATTTTCTAATTGATGAGAGGACATCAGGAGGTGCAGAAATCATAGCTTCTTTAGCAAAAAGATATAAAATCGGTAAATTAGTCGGTTCAGTCAGTTCGGGAACAGCAGATGAAGTTTTAGGGATAAATTTGCCTGGAGAATTTAATGCTTCGATTGTAGCAATGCTTGTTGAGCTACCGGGTAGCAATATTGATTTCAAGAAAGGGATAGAACCTGACATTAAAATTTCACCTAAAATGGAGTATATTATCAAAGGAAGAGATGAAGTTTTAGAATATGTTTATGGCTTATTCGTTAAATAATATTAATTTTGTATATTAAGTTTTTAAAAAAGGTATAATTAATAATTTTAAAAATATATTTCGAGGTGTTTTAATGAAAAATTTAAGTAAAGTTCTAAGTATTTTATTGCTTAGCTTCATAATGATATCTGCTACTGCTTTGGCTCAGGACAAGAAACCAGTAAAAGAGACCAAAGAAGTAAAGAAGGAATGTTGCACAAAAGCTGAAGCAAAGAAATGTTGCAGTGATGTAAAAGCAAAGTGTGATGAAGCAAAGAAGGAATGCAAGGAAGAATCAAAAGAAGCAAAGGCAAAATGCGAGGAAGCAAAAAAAGAATGTGACCATGCAAAGAAAGAATGCTGCAAAAGCAAAACTGAAGTGAAAAAGGAAAATCCTGAAAAGAAATAGATGAGAAATTATCTCAAAAAAATGTCAGTCTGAGCTTGTCGAAGACTGACTTTTTTTATTCGGAAAACTGAATATCATGTAGTTTTCTATAAATGCCGTTCTTATCCATCAATTCCTTGTGAGTGCCACTTTCGACAATTTTACCATTATCGAACACATGAATTTCATCGCAATTAATTATTGTTGCGAGACGGTGAGCAACAATGATAGCTGTCTTATTTACCAAAGACTTGTTGATAGCATCCTGAACAATTTTTTCTGATTCCGAATCGAGTGAAGATGTTGCTTCGTCAAAGACTATGATTTCGGGATTACGAACCAATGCTCTTGCAATTGCGATTCTTTGCCTCTCGCCGCCAGAAAGCATAACACCTCTGTCACCGACATAAGTATTGAAGCCATCGGGTAGTTGCAAAATGAAATCATAAGCATTTGCTATTTTAGCGGCATTGATTATTGTTTCTTCATTGACATTATCCAAACCGTATTTGATATTGTTAAGCACTGAATCATTAAAGAGGGTAGTATCCTGACTGACAATTCCGAATAACGAACGATATGATGGCAGAGTATATTCATTAATATTTACACCGTCAATAAGAATTTCTCCCTGATTGGGGTCATAAAAGCGTATAATGAGGTCGAGCATTGTAGATTTTCCACTGCCACTTGCTCCGACAAAGGCAACTTTCTTTGATTTTTTTATGGTAAAGTTTGCATTTTTAATAATCCCAATATCTTGATAAGCAAAAGATACATTACGTATTTCGATTTCTTTTTCGAAATGCTGAATTGTCTTATTGCCAGATTTAACAGATGGTTCTTGGTCAATGATATTGAATACTCTTTCTGCGGCAACAAAACCTCTTTGGAATTTTGAAACATTATCGAAAGTCAAAGCTATAGGCGACATTATTGCAAAGAGATAGAACAGAAAAGCAATCAGGTCTGTTGAGCTTAATTCTTTAGTAACTAAAACCTGAGTGCCACCAACAAAAAGCACAACACAAAGGGCGATAATTGCAAATATCTCGTTGAATGAAGGTATCATTGTGGTAACTTTTCTGTGCTTAATGGCAGAGACAACAAATTTTTTAGTTTGGGAAAAGAATTTATCAATAGCATTTTGCTCAGCATTGTATGCTTTAACAACTCTGATACCTGAGATGGTTTCCTGCATTGCTGTTGTATAATCAGCCATAGCGTTTTGCATTCTGATTGCGTATCTTCTTATATACTTTGTTGCAACTTTCAACAAGACCAGACTTATAATGCTACTGCTAAATGCAATAAAAGTCAGGTAGGGTGAAATGGAGAGGAGTAAAAAGATGAACACAAAAATCTGGATGATTTCACGCAAAGCGTTTGCAAAAGCAGAAATTGTTGATGTATTTACTGTGCTAACATCGTTAGTAATGGCAGAGATAAGTGTTCCTTCCTTGTTCTTGTCAAAAAACTCGACTGAAAGATAAGTCATTTTATGGAAAACTTTATCTCTTATGTATTTTATTATTCCTTCTTCAAGTTTTGTTTGAACAATAGATGCCCAATACTTAAAAATGTTTTTAAGAATAAATATGAATATAATAAAAATACTCAAATTGAGCAGTGAAGCATAGACGTCGCCTGGGACAAAAAGAATGTTTTGCAGGTTTCCGTTGATTAAGTCGTTTAAACTTTGCAAGAAACCGTGTTTGATATTTTGAGTAACATGATTTGCCGTGGAGCTACTTCCTGCATTGAAGATTAAATCTAAAACTGGTTTTACAACAGCAATTGAAAATGCGGCAAAAATGGAAAAAATTGTATTTAAAATGATAACACCGAAAAGCATCCAGATAAATGGTTTAACGAATGAAGTTATTCTGAACAATAACTTCAATGTACTTTTGCTTTTTAGTTCTTCGCTATTCAAGTTCTGAGTATTCCAAATGGTTACAAGTTAAAACAAGTGTAGTGTTTTTATTATTTAGCTGCTTTTTTGATTTCCTTCAACATATTTTCTTCATCACCAGGGGCATATCCATTGTGTTGCCAGACTATTTTCCCTTTTGCATCAATGATAAAGCTGTGAGGTGGATTGTTGACGTTCATAGCTCTGCGGAAGTCACCGTTTTCGTCAATATAAACATCGAATTTCCAGTCACGACCTTTGACGAAGGGAGCAACTTTTTTACTGCTTCTTGAATCATCAATCGAGATGGCTATAATTTTCACGCCTGTTTGTTCCTGCCATTCTTCATAAACTTCATGAATTGCTTTCATTTCCTGAATGCAAGGTTTACACCATGTAGCCCAAAAAAGAATTACTATGGGTTTGCCATTATTTGAAAAAGTTTTTGTATCAACTTTTTTATTTTGCATGTCGAGTACAGTAACAGATGGAATATCAGTGTCTTTTGATGACAGATAGCTGTTACCTGAGAGTGTAACAGCGAGTAATAATGCTATAAATATTGACCTCTTAATCATTTTGAATCCCTTTATTTTTGACATATAAATTTATTTTTCGTAAATTAATCTTTTAAAATTGACAGGTTTTGAACAATATTTGTTTTTTTTACCTGTTAATTATTAATAAAACGTAAAATTAACTAAAAGATTACTAATATAAACGAAATATTTTGAAAGGTGTGAAATGAAAAATATATTACTTTTTTCAATTGTTATTTTAATGTTTTCTTCGATGCAGGAGAGTAAGGCACAGTCGTTTCAGATGTTGTTGCCTGTCAGCTCACCAGATACAGTGCTTGGTAAACCCGAAGACGGTGAATTGACATCATCAAGCGAGGTAAAGAATATAGCAGGAAGTCCTGTAAGCTATAAAATTGCATGTGCTCCAATATCTATGACAGAAGGGCATTTGTATTCCATTTGTGATTGTGAGAATTGCTATATGCCTCAGGAGGGTTTTTTCCAGACTCCAGGTAATTGCGTGCTTCAGCCAAATGCGACAACAGGTAATGCAATTCATATGTATTTATATCCAAACAATGTAGCTGGTACGACTTTGATAAACATCAATTTTTTAAATGCCGCTAACCAGTCAGATAAAGTTTCATATTTAGCTGTATTTATTGTTGGGGGACTTGATGTTAATGAGACTTTAGCAGGTGATTTGCTTGAAGCTGATGTTATACCGAATCCTGTTGTTGAAAATGTTATGATTAAGAATATACCTTCAGTTGGAGCAGGTAGTTTGAATTTGAATATTTTCAATGAAAAGGGTAGCTTGGTAATTAACAAGAAGGTATTAAGTACGAACAATGAAATATTGGTTGATGTAAGAGACTTAATATCAGGGACTTATTATTTTGCATTTATCATTAACGGCAAAGCAGTAAAAGCTGGTAGCTTTGTTGTGTCTAAGTAGTAAGAATTTAAAATATTGGCTTTGAAAATCTGATTTTTAAAGCTTTCTTTCTCCAATATCTCGGAAGTTTTTCGATAGTGAAGACTATTGGGATAATCTTCTTTCTAAAGAAATACTTATCATCAACAGAAAGAACTGCCAGAATTAAGGAAATAAATACCGTCGCAATATATCTTTTCATTTAAACAAAATATTTGAAAATCTCTCAACACCAATTATCCAAACAAAATTATAAATTTTTTTTCTTACTAAAAAAATAATAATTTAATTTTTAAATAAAATTTCATTTTAATAATTCGATGGAGAAATTATGAAAAGGCATAATAAAATTATTCAAAAATTTTTAATGTTAATAATATTAATGTTAATACAAATAGGTTTTGCAAATGCAAGCAACCCATTCAATGCACCAAGTGCAGAATATATGTTGCAGAATTCGAATCTTGGAACCAACTTTTACATTGCAGTGCCACAAAACGATGTAAAAAATGGTCAGCGAGAGGAAATTCTTGCATTTTATATTTGCTCATATACCGATGCAAGAGTAAAATTTGAGCATATTGGAGCAGGAGTAGTAAAATACCGAGATGTTAAAGCTTTCCAACCAACGGTTATTTCAAGTATAGATAACGAAGCATCTTTTACATGGGAAATTTACAATAGTGAAGTTGTTGAGAATAATGGAATTCATATTACATCAGACGAACCTATAGCAGTTTATGTTCTAAATTCACGAGTTACTTCGTCAGACGGATATTTGGCTTTACCAACGGAAGCCTGGGGTTACAAATATGTACATTGTGCTTTTTATGACCACAGGGAATCATCAAATTACAGAAGAGGTGGTGGTTTTATTATAGTTTCTTCTAAAGATGGGACAAGCGTAACAATACAATTAAAAGGGACAGGTGGCACACTTGGACAAACTGTCGGCAAGAGAAAAATTGGTGAAACAATCAGCATAGTTTTGCAAGAAGGTCAAACATACATGGTCAGAGGTGATGCAAGCACAGACCAAGGATTTGATTTATCAGGTACAATAATCACTGCAAACAATCCTATTGGGGTAATATCATTTCATCAACGAACAATGATACCAAATGAATGTCCTGATGGGAGAGACCATCTTTGCGAAATGCTACCACCAGTCCAAAGTTGGGGTAAAGAATTCGTAACGTGTGCTTTCGATAGAGGAAATTTAGGTGATTTGATAAGGGTTGTTGCTTCTGAAGATAATACCAGAGTACAAGGTACTTCATACCAAATCGGCACAGGAAATGTTTTGGAATACTTTGACAGAACCTTAAAAGCTGGAGAATTTTTTGAACATTACAACACTATTTGTAAAAGTAATAATAAGCAAACAGGTGTTCGTGGTTTGACAGTATGGAAAACCTCCAAGCCAGCAATGTTAATGCAATATGCTTATTCTTTCCCTTGGGACAACAATAGCAAATGGGACCCTTTAATGGTACTGATTCCACCAGTTGAACAATACAAAAAATCAATAGTATTCCAACCAACGGTTCAATCAGATTTTATTGAAAACCAGCTTACATTTTTTGCAATTGGCAACCCCCAAGACCCTGAGAAAAAATTGCTTAAATCAGTAATGTTTGATGGAGAAGAAATTTCTAAAAAATCTCAGCTTTTTCTCTATAACCAAATTCCAAATACTAATATTTACTGGGGTCGAACAAACATCAGTCAGGATATTCACACAATAACATCTGACACAAAAATTTCTGGTTATATAAACGGATTTTCTGGATTTAATTCCTATGCATGGCCCTTTATTGTGGGTACTGACAAAATAGACCAACTTGATACTTTGCCTCCAGAGTTTAACATAGACAAAATTGATTGTGGTAACTACACAATAACAGTTGTGGAACAACGGAACATATACACTGGGGATGTTCAGCACATTGACCAAGGTATTAGAAGAATAATGCTTTTAAAAGAAATATCTTACAATTACAATCTGGAATTTTACAAACCTAACTTATTTATACCTGAAAAAGGTGTTTATGAACAAAAAATCTTTTTGAATGTAATAGACCCACATTCAGATGCAAAAGCATATATTGCGGCAATAGACAGAGCAGGTAATTACTATGTGGATAGTATTTTTTACGATGCCCCAAATCTAAGCTCGAATTTAAGCTCCATAGACTTTGGTACTGTAAGACAAAATACAAAATCAATACAAAAAATGATACTGACAAACACAGAAATCGACTCAATAGTAATTAACAATATTAAACTTAAAAAATCAAACGATTTCAAGATTCTTGAAATAAGTCCAAATGGTTTTCCACTCAAGCTCAAATCTAATGAATCAGCTACCATTACTATCGAATTTGAGCCAAAGGCTGAATTTACTTTTGATGATTCATTGCTTGTGGAAGCTGTTTGCTACAAAACCGGATATCAAATTTCTGGGACAGGAGTACTACCGAAAATATCAGTTGATGATTGGTTTGCTGGCTCAATCGAAGTTGGTCGAAAGGTGTGTTACGAAGATATTTTCGGGCAGGGATTTAAAATTTACAATCCAGGAACCGACACACTAATAATACATTCCTTCGATGGAGTAACATCTCCATTTATGCTTTCTGACCCATTAAAACCTTCGTTACCAATATATATTGCACCAAATCAAATGATATACCTTGAGTCAATTTGCTTTAATCCGCAAGACACAGGAACTTATCGCAATGACGTAATAATTCGTAGTAACGCAGGAAATGAAGATACTATTACCACTTGGAGAGGGATTGCTTATTCAAAAGTTATTGTTGAAGATTCAGATAATTCAGACAATTACAATTTCGAAATTACTCCGAATCCAACATTTATTGGGAAAGCAACAATCAGACTTGAAATAAGAAAACCATCAAATGTAGAAATTGAACTATTTGATTGCAACAGCAAATCAATACGATCAATCATTAACTCCACAATTGAAACAGGATGTCATCTCTTTGAATTACAGACTGATAACCTTGCTTCTGGAGTGTACTTCTTGTCTCTGAGAATAAATGGGAAAATATCAATTAAAAAATTGATTTTATACAATTAGCCAAAAAACTTGTTTCTAAAGATTATTAAGCTCCGAATTAAGGTTCGGAGCTTTCTTTATTTAATTCTTCTTCAGCAGACTATGGCTACGACCATAGATGAAATAAATTGAAATGCCTAAAGCTAACCAGAAGAATAGTCTTTCCCAATTATGCGAACCCAATGAAAGCATCATACCGAGATTAAAAGCGATGCCTAATGGTGCTACGAGCCAAATCACAGGTGTTCTGAATGGTCTTGGTCTGTCAGGTTCTTTGTATCTCATAATCCAGACGGCTGTGCAGACCATTACAAAAGCAAGCAGGGTTCCGATATTAACTAATTCTGCTATTACATTAATCGGAGTAAAAGCCGCAACTAAAGATACAACTGTACCTGTCAGGAGTGAGGCTTTGTAAGGGGTTCTGAATTTTGTATGTAAAAGCCCAAAAGGATTTTTGGGGAGCAAGCCATCTTTTGCCATAGCGTAAAAAACGCGTGATTGTCCTAACAGCATTACGATTAATACGGAGGTCAAACCTGCAACAGCGGCGGCAGAGATTATGAATACTGCAAAGTTTAATCCTACTTTTGCGAATGCGGCGGCAATAGGTGCCTGAAGATTTAGTTCTTTGTAGTTCATCATACCTGTCAAAACCAATGAAACTGCTATATAAAGGACTGTGCATATAACCAGTGAAGTAATAATGCCGAACGGAACATCTTTTTTTGGATTTTTTGCTTCACCTGCTTGCGTTGAAACAGTATCAAATCCGATGTATGCAAAGAAGATATAAGCGGCACCTGAAATAATTCCGAGGAAACCATATGCCTGATGAGTA
>RCNQ01000193.1 GCA_003731675.1 Bacteroidetes/Chlorobi group bacterium ChocPot_Mid | reverse complement strand
TTGATAAAATAAATTTAGATTCACGTTTTCACGGGAATGACAGAAAAAATATGAGATGTAAATTTCATTGTGGTATATTGTCCCGTGGTCCAACTAAGGCTTTCTCCATTTATTTATAGTCTTATTGTATCAACTTTTTTGGAGGGGCAAACGGTAAGCATGATATTGCAAAGGTAGCAAAATTTCCGTGCTAAACACAAAATAAAAAACCTGTTTGATAAATTTGGGAAAAAGTATTGCCAGAAATAAAAAAGGACTTAGATTATTTTTCTAAGCCCTTTTTTTTGAGCCATCAGACGGACTTGAACCGCCGACCGGCTGATTACAAATCAGCTGCTCTACCAACTGAGCTATGATGGCAATTATTTAGCTTACAAAATTAACAATAATTTCTGTTCTGAGCAAAAAAATTTTTTTTGAATATTACTTAGTCTGTGAAAATTACATTTAATTATTTAGGTGGGATTGCATAAATCCTGTTTTTTCTTGCTTAATAATCGGAATATTCTTAATTTAATAAAATAATAATTTATGGAGTTAATATGGTTAAATTTATTTATTGTTTTTTAGTCCTTTTATTTTTAATAAGTTATGTTTCACATTCGCAAAACATGTCAGCAGAAGGTTTGGTTTCTGTGAAAATTGCCAATGTTTATGAAAAACCTGATGTAAAATCGAAGAAACTTCGCTCTCTTTCGCAAAATATTCATGTTAATGTTTTGATGACTCAGGGTGATTGGTATTTCATTGAAGCTCAAGGTAAGGAAGGGTGGATAAAAAAATCTGATGTTAAGTTAATTATAAAGACTGAGGCACCATCTGAGCAAAGACAACCAGAGCAAATAAAGACAACAGAACCACCAAAAGTAATTGAGCAGAAGCCAAGACAGGAAAAGTCATATTTTAATGAAACGAATTATTTTTCTCCCTATACTTATGGAGTTAAAGCGGGGCTGAATATTTCAAGTGTGCAGGGTGATGATATTCCGATAAGCATGGATGCAAGAAAAGGATTTTGTGCAGGAGTATTTTTTATTTACAGATTAAGCGGTGGTTTTGGATTGCAGGGTGAATTGCTTTACAATCAAAAAGGTTTTGTGCAAAGTGATTCAACTTCGAAGATTGATTATGTGTCATTACCAATTTTGCTCAGATATACTTTTGATATAGGTAAAATCAGTCCTTTTGTGAATGCAGGGGCGGAGTTTTCGTACAATACGAATAAGGGATTGAAAACAGCAGATAATACTTATGTTTACGATGATATAAAACCATTCGATGTGGGATTATCTTTTGGTTTGGGAGCGGGATATAATCTTACGGGAATTTCTTCACTTATTCTTGATATCCGATATACAATAGGTTTATCAACAATACACGACAAGACAGTGCATAATACGGAAGAACTGGATTTGAAGAACAGTGTCTTGTCAATAACTTTTGGCTATACTTTTTAAAATAAATTGAGGAGATGAAAATGAAGTATTTAAAACCCTTTATGCTGGGTATAATGATTGCGGCTGTGTTTCATTTGTTTCAGGTGATGAATTGTGATGACGGGAATACAGTGTCGCTGAATGGTGGCAGTAATGTCAGCGGAATTGATATGCAGAAAATAATTGCCGGGGGTAATGCTGTAGAAAAAGCATTTGCGAGTGGTGATTCAAAAAAAGTTGAAGAGATATTAACCGACGAAGCAAAAGTTCTTTATAAAGATGAATTGCCAAATCTTGAAAGTGAAGATATGAAGAGTTTTGCAAAGGATTTCGAAAAGCGGACTTTGGTAACAGCTGGTTCATTCTTTGCTGAGTATGGTTTCCCATTTCAGGAGACTACCTATATTGTAAGACTGCTGAGACAGGCAGATGGTTCATATAAACTTGCAAGATTTTAAGGAGGCAGTAATGAAAATCAGGAATATAGTTTTGTTCGTATTGGGAGTTGCGGTTTATTTTATTGCTGTAATGGTAGTGAAGAGTTGGGATAACCGCGATATGCATCTTTATTTGAACGAGTACATGATGCAGAAATTTTTATCGAAGCTGAATGATTTTGATGAGTTGAAAGGATATGAGTTTGATTTGACCACAAAGCTGACAGGTGAGGCAGTTCTTGAGCCTGGAGCTTTTTCTTGTGTACAGCAAAGTGATGTAAAAACAGCGATGGACTGGATAATTCATGGTGGTTATTCTTGTGATGAGCCGGAAGCATATCAGGCATTAAGGCATTTTTATGACCCTGTTGGTATTGACGGAGGCAGGAAATATCTGACTGATATTAAATACGAAGCATTTCTATCGAAAGCAATCGGACCTAATCCGCAAATTGATGCTATCGAATGGGCATTGGAAGACAAAGGTGAAATAACGAGTGGTATTGACCAGTTGCCAAAAAATTATTCTTTCAGGGACGGCACTTATTGGATTGTGAAGGCGTTTGAAGCAAAAAATGAAACTGACAGGAATATCTTTATGGCTAAGGCATGGAGGAGTTTGGGTGAGACACTTCATCTTTACGGGGATATGGGACTTCCATGTCACGTAAGGAATGACGGACATCCTCCTTATATTGGTTTAAGCGGAAATATTGGGCTTCCTGGTCTTTCGGAGTGGATTGATTGGTATTATGGTGTATTCGGCGAACCTGACCCAACTGAAGATTTTATTCGTTCGAGGACACAAACTCACGGAACAGCTTGTAATGAGGTAGTTCAGGAAATAGCTCAGGCAACATCAGCAAGGGATATTTTTCATATAATGGCAACATTTACTAATAATAATTTCTTTTCTGACGGCACGATTTATGGTACGGGTAGAAATGGTTATTCTGTTAAACCACTGGCAAGACCAAACAATCCATATACTTCACCTGTGCTGTCTGAATCCGGAGGAGGATGGAGTTATGACAAGAAGACTTATACTTACTACTACGATGTTTGCGGACAGAAAGTGAAAATGTGCAAAGACTGTTATTACTTTGACCACAAATGGGACTGGCGTGGCAAGTTTCCGCATGTGGACAAGGAATGTTCGGAGTCAATGGCTTCTGTTTTGCTACCGACTGTTATAAACAGCGGACCATATCTTATAAAAAGATTTTTTCCGAAAATTGAACTGGAAGTTATACCTGTAATCGAGGCAATGACAAGAGAGATTATTGTCAAGGTAAAGCATACGACAAATGATGAGTATAAGTCTGAAATCAAGTATAACGGAAAAATTGAAGTGTTCATTAACGGCAAAAAGAAATACACGGAAAATGCCAAAGACGGTGAGCTGAAAATTGAAAATGCTGTCCTAAATTCTGGAGATAAAGTAGAAGCACGTCTGGTATGCGGTGGTATAATTGTTAATTCAGAAAAATCTGATTTTGAGTGGAGAATCATAAGGCAGACAGGTGAGCTGACTCCTGACCCGAATGATATTGAGATAACTGTGCCAAGCATAGCGAAGTTTGGTGAGAACTTCCATATCGAAGGTAAATGGGGGCAAAACGTAGCACTTTATCCTGATGCGACATACAGTATAATGGCAGGCTGGGTAAAGGACACAACTCAGCTATGGAGCTTGGGAAGTTTCGATGAAATCTTTTATCAGCCGGGACCTTCGAATCATCATTATTTTAGATTGGATATACCGATACCACAGAAATCAGGAGCAAAGTATTTTAAATTGCAGATGTCGCTGAAGGCATCAATGGAAGATGCGACGTATTGGCTACAAGGGAGGATTTATAAGATACCTGTGAAGTAATTGGGGATTGGTGAACAGCAAAATATTTTTTTAAATTAACAATATTGCTTATTTTTGTTTTATGAAAAAAGCATAATTATATAAATATTGTTAAATATAAAGAGCAATAATGAATATTTTATTTGAAATATTTGCAACTAATCTCAAAAATCTGAGGTATCGTTTCCAAAGATATTTATTAAAGGAGATTAGCTGGAAAGATAGATTAATAGCAATTACCGGTGCAAGAGGTGTAGGCAAGACAACGCTAATTTTGCAATATATAAAAAAGAATTTGCAGATTGATGAATCGGTTTTATATATTAGTCTGGATAATATTTATTTTCAGGGTAATTCGCTATTTGATGTGGCTGACAGATTTGTCAAAAACGGTGGGAAGCATTTATTTGTAGATGAAGTTCATAAATATCCGAACTGGGCAGTAGAAATAAAGAATATCTATGATAATTTCAAAGACCTTAGGATTGTATTTACAGGTTCATCAATATTGAGTATTTATAAAGGATTTGCAGATTTGAGCAGGCGGGCAGTCAGTTATTCACTACATGGTTTATCTTTCAGAGAGTATCTTGGGCTTGAAAAGCAGATTGATTTCCCTGTTCTTGAACTTGACAATATTCTTAAAAACCATATTAATTTCAGCATAGAGATTTCATCGAAAATAAAACCTATTGCAGAGTTTAATAATTATTTGAAATATGGCTATTATCCTTACTTCAAAGAAAGTAAAGAAACGTATCATCAGAAATTGGCTAATGTTATCAATATAGTTTTGGAAAATGATTTACCAGCAGTAAATATTATTGAATATGGGAATATTTTAAAACTAAAAAAGTTGCTTTATATTATTGCTCTTTCTGTCCCTTTCAAAGCGAATATAACAAAGCTTAGCGAAAGGGTAGGAGTTTCGAGAAATACGATGTTGAATTTCCTTGATTATCTTCGAAAAGCACAAATAATAAATCATCTGACAAGTTCTTCAAAAAGCTACGGCTACTTAACAAAACCAGAAAAAATATATCTAAACAATACAAATATTGCTTTTGCAATTACAGCAGAGAAACCTGATTTAGGAAATTTAAGAGAAACTTTTTTTCTAAACCAACTTACATCAAAGCACAAGGTGAATACTTCGGCAACTGCTGATTTTCTTGTTGATGATAAATATACATTTGAAGTCGGTGGAAAAAGTAAAACTAACGAACAAATAAAAGGAATCGGAAAATCATTTTTACTTAAAGACGATATTGAAGTCGGTTATAAGAATTCAATACCACTCTGGCTTTTTGGCTTTTTGTATTGATTAAAAGATAGAAACACTGAATTAAATTTTTTTGAATGTTTCTATGAAAAGAATAAGAAATTCCAGAGTAAATTATTATAAATTTTGATATTTAATCAAACTTGACTATTTTTGATTTCTGTTTGATTATTATATAACTGAATAATATATGAAAGGTTGATTATGAAAAAGCAAAATCTGACTAAATTTTTGAGTTTGATAAAATACGTTCTTGCTTTTTTTATGCTGGTGAATTTTGCGATGTCTCAAGTCATTTGGCAGAAGAGCAACGGACCTTATGATGGTACTGTTTTTGCATTGATTTCGATGAATAATAATCTTCTTGCCGGTACAGCTTATGGCGGGGTTTATGTTTCAACGGATAATGGCTCCAACTGGGTTCAGTCTAATTCGGGAATGAGTAGCACTGCGATTACTTGTTTTGCAAAAGGTTCAGCTAATGTTTTTGCAGGAACTCAAGCAGGTGTGTTTCGTTCTTCTGATAACGGGAACAGCTGGGTTCAGGTGAATTCCGGGCTTACGACATCTCAGATAAAAAGTATGGCTGTTCATCCAAATGGTTCGGTTTTTACAGGTACTGATGGTGCGGGGGTTTTCCGTTCACAGAATAATGGCGGTAGCTGGACAAAAATGGTTAATGGCTTAACTACGCTTGAAGTGTATTCACTTGCTATATCACAAGAAGGGACAATTTTTGCAGGAACCTGGGGTGGTGGTGTTTTTCGCTCGACAGATAATGGTGAATCCTGGACTGCCGTCAATACTAATTTGAACAATCCATTGATATGGTCTTTGCTTGTTTATAATAATCAAATATATGCGGGAACATTTGGTGGTGGTATCTACAAATCTGTTAATAATGGCGACGAATGGACAGAAGTTAATCAGGGTTTGACTAATATGATTGTCTATTGCTTTGCTTCAAATTCAGCTGGTGAGATTTTTGCAGGAACAGATGGAGGCGGGGTTTATCGGACAACAGATAATGGAAATTACTGGTTCCAGGATACGAGTGGTTTGAATGATACCAGAATCTGGTCATTGACGGTAAGGCAGAACGGCTATATTTTTGCCGGTTCTTATGGAAACGGAGTGTATAAAAGCACTAAATCAACACCTGTTGAAGAGTTAAAAATTAATTCAGATGTTTATCTTGAGCAAAATTATCCGAATCCATTCAGCCAGAAAACGAATGTTTATTATAAACTACCTTTAAGTTCAAAAACAGCTAAACTTGAAATAAGTGATGTTTTGGGTAATGTGAGAAGAAGTATATATCTGGAAAATGCTGATGATATGGTTGAAGTTGATTTGTCGGGACTGGAAAACGGAATTTATTTTTATACATTAATAACGAATGACCAGAAATTACAAACAAGAATGATGACTTTGGTTCGGTAGCAAAAAGTTTTATACATATATGTATTTTCCAGTCAGAAATTAAAATTGATTTATAAATTCAGAGGAAATTTTGTAGTAGTTTTTACTAATTTGCTACAAATTAAGGGTATTTTGCAATATTTTTTTGAAATTATTAAAATTTAATTGTATTTTATTTCGTTATTAATAAAGTTAGTATTTTTTTATGTTGACAAATAAGATTATAAATATATTATGGGAGTAGTCATGAAACTAAAATACACATTTTTACTGTTAGCAATTCTGCTGGTAACATCGAATCTATTTGCTCAGAACAAAAAGCTTTATGTTTTTTTCGATGACATCGGAGTTGTAACAAATGACCAAGGGCAACCAATAACTGCTCAGGGTTATTCAGGTACCGGTGCAGATTTTATATACTGGGAGCCATTGCTGACGCATAATAACTTTTTTACACCTAACCTTTTAAAAACGGGTTATTCGGCATTCTTCTCATCGGGTAAGAAGCTTACTGATTATGAAGTAGCGATCTTTTACATGGGTGATAATCCTTTGCAATGGGATGGAGGAACAGGCAGAAGGGTTGTAAGGGAGATTAAGACGATGCTTGATGCAGGCAAGAGAGTAATACTTATCGGGAATGGATTGTTGTTCTGGGCGTTTGACCCGGCATCAACATATCGTGATACTGAAGTACAAAACTTTTTTGCGGATTATATGGGAATTAACCAGAATGCTTATCTTGGCAGAATCAATACAATGGCAAGTGCTACAACATATAAACCTTTTGGTATTAAAGCTATTCAGGGTGACCCGGTTTCGTATGGATACAAGAAAGCATGTAATGTCTGTCAGGCAGAAAATTCTTTGCAGGCACTTTGTCCATGGAGACCACGCCCTTGGATTGAGGGAATTAATGGCAAGAGAATACCTGATTCTACAGAAGTAATGGAGTTCTTCACCTGGGTTTACAGCCCTGAAGGACTAAACGTAGTATCACCAACTGATACTGTAATCGGAGTACATGTACAAAGGACGAGTGCTGACCCTGCTCAAAATTCAAAGATTGTTTTTTGGAGTACAGGTTTTGAGGTAGCGGCGGCATCGTTTTACATGCCAAACTGGCAGGAGGAACTCTGGTATGCTTTGCATTGGTGCACAACAGATTTGCCAAAACCAGGTCCACGTCTGGAGTTTAATGTTGACCCGTTAGAGTTCGGAACTGTACCTGTTGATGATAGTTTAACAAAAGAAGTAAAAATTACAAACGTTGGCAGAGACCCACTCATAATTGATGATATGTACATTGAGGACCCATACTCAGGCTTTACATTGCAAACAAATGAATTGCAACTAACTCTTGACCCGGGAGAATATGTTTATGTCCCGATTAAGTTTAAGCCGAAAGCTGAGGAATATTTCTCGGATTACTTTACAGTTGAGTCGAATGCTTACAATGGAAAAATTTTGAGTATAGAAGTTAACGGATACGGAGGTAAAAAACCTGAGCAAGGACCACGTCTCGCAGTTGTGAGCAACAAACTGGATTTCGGAACAATTGGTCCTTACGATATTGTAACGCTTGAAGTTGAAATGACAAATCCTGGTGTGTCGCCTTTGTTTATAATGCAATCTTTTTATTGGCCCACAGTTGGTAAGAGGTCATTCCAATATGCAGAAAATTATCAATGGTCAATTACCATACAGCCAAAAATAGATACAGTAAGGCGAAAAATTAAGTTCACACCATTGGGTAAAACGGGAACTTTTTATGATACTCTTGGTATAGTTCCGTATAATGCAGTAAATTACAAAGATGATACGCTATGGGTATATCTTAAAGGTATTTCGAGAGCCGGTTCGTCAGATGCAAGTATATCTCTGACTGCTAATGAGCTGACAACAGATACTACCAATTTGGGTGAATTTGCTTATACTAACTTCACAATTCAAAATACAGGGACGAAAAAGTTGTATATCAAAAAGTTGCAGATGGAAGATGATTTTGGAGGGGTCTTCAAGATTGTTAAAAATGATGATGATGAGACATTTCCGCCTGTGATTGAACTTCCGATAGCGGCTGGTGCGAACAAGAAGAAAATAATGGTTAAGTTTACACCTAAGGAAATTAAGACATATATCGGAAAAGTTCAGATTGAAATTATGGACGAAAACGAGAACCCATTACCTGATTTGAATGCTTCAGTTATCGTAACAGGAATAGTAAGGGATACTTCTACGATTGCAGTAGATGACACTAAACTGAACGATATGGTTTCTTTGAGAGCAATACCAAATCCATTGAACGGAATGTCAACGGTTTATCTGAACTTAAATTCAAATTGCTCTGATTTGAAAGTTACAATGGTTGATATTTTAGGCAACAAAGTCAGGGAATATCATTTAGGAGCAATGGAAAGAGGTGAATATAGCTTGCCAGTTAATACCGCAGGTCTGTCTTCG
>RCNQ01000192.1 GCA_003731675.1 Bacteroidetes/Chlorobi group bacterium ChocPot_Mid | reverse complement strand
TGGCTGAGGAACAGTAGTTCTGTAGAACAGATTAAAGAGGTAGTTAGTAAATTTGATTTAAAATTAAATTTCAAACCTTTTTCGAGGTGTTTGGAATGTAATGGTGAAATTGAGTTAACTGAAAAAGCTAATATTATGCCTCAATTAAAAGCAAAGACAAAAAAATATTTCAATGAATTTTACAAGTGTAAAAGTTGCGGTAAAATTTATTGGAAAGGGAGCCATTGGGAGAAAATGGCATCTTTCATTGATTTGCTAAGTAAATAATTTATTTTTTTACATTGCTGTAAAATTCTCTGAAAGCTTCGTTGATTCTTAATAAATTATAAACCATACCTTGAGTGTCATCGAGGATGTTGAGGAAAAGCATACTTCTCCTTTTATTCAAGGTTGATTTTTTTATTCGTTTTAATTGACTTTTGTTGTATTTATTGACGAGAAGTTCAAATTCTTTAGCAGATTGATTAATCAAAGCGAGGTCATTCATTTTTTTCTTTTCGTAAGCTTGAACAGAAGTATTAATGATTTTATTGAATTGTTTGTTAACATCTTTAAGTTCTTCGATTTGTTCGTTTTGGAATTTGTTGTGATTATTATCGAAGTAATCGAAGGATTGCTTAGTGATGAAAACCAAACGAGAGGACATTTCGTGTAAAGCACCAAGTGCTTTAGCATAAGAATGACCGGATTCGAGATTTTTTTCGTCTGCGAATTTGAGAACTTTGAGAACATCGGCGACAAGTAAATCGGATTTTTTGGAGATTTTTTTTGCTTGTTTTCTTGCTTTATTTAATTGCTTGAGGTCTTGATTGAAGATGCCGTTGTAACTTGTAGTGAGTGAGTTTGATATAGATTTAAAGTATTTAATTAGAGTATCGAACAGATAGTCATAGGTTTCTTCGGCACTTGCGGAAGAGGGCAGAAAGGTTTTTTCGATTTCTTCTGTTTCTTTCTCTCTAACTGAATGAAGTTTAGAAGAGCGATAAATTAGAAAAGCACCAAGCAATGTAAAACCGAGGATACCGTAGATATTTGTAAAGTAGCAAATAGCGGAAATAATACCTGCCGCAATGATAGCTAAAATACCAGTAAAAAGCCAACCACCGATTACAGTTAATACGCCTGAGACTCTGTAAACAGCGCTTTCTCTGCCCCAAGCTTTATCGGGTAAGGCAGTGGACATAGCGACTATGAAAGTAACATAGGTAGTTGAGAGTGGCAATTTCAGGGAAGTGCCATAGGAAATTAAAGCGGCGGCAACAACAAGATTAACAGCGGCTCTGATAAAATCGAAGGAGGGGTATTCTCCGTTTTCGTCAGGTTCAGGGGTGTATTTGGAAACATCAAAGCGACTTGCCACGAAGTTCTGGATTGATTTTGGGACAATTTTTTTAATTAAATCAACGGTATAGATAGTGGCTCTGACAATAAGACGGGACATAAGATAGGATTCGAATCGTTCGTAACCTTCGTCTTGTCTGCCCAAGCTGATTTCAGTGCGGCTGACTGTTTTTGCTTTTTTTGAAATGAAAAGTGTTGCAACCATGATTGCACCAGAAAAAAGTAAGATAAGAGTGTCAGCTTTTAAGGGTTCTGATAAAGCGGCGAGAGTTGATGATTCGGGATTTTCCAAGCTTAAGGCAATTTTATAGGCATTCAATCCTGCAAGAGGTGCACCGATGAAATTTACCAGGTCATTGGCGGCAAAAGCCATAGCAACAGCAAAAGTGCCTACTAAAACTATTAACCTTAATATATTTACTTTAAAAAGCAAAACCAATATTTGCAAGACAACAGACCAAAAAATAAAGCTAATCAGTAAGACACTTGAAGTATTAGTTGTAATCCAATTAATGGTTTCTTCAGTCATGAAGGAAGCACCTTTTGCTCCTTTAATTATAATGAAATAAGTTATAAATGTTAATGCAAAACCTCCCCATAAAGCACCATATCTTTTCATTCTCTTTTTAAAATCAAACGTAAAAAGCAAACGTGAAAAGTACTGAATCAGAAAACCGAAAACAAACGCGAAGATTACTGATAGGAATATTGCAGTGAATATAGCAAAGACTTTACCGGTGTTGATATACTCAGCTAAATACTCAAGACCTTGTCCCATATTAACAATTTTGATAATAGCCAATCCAAGGGAGGCACCAAATAAACCAAAAACCATTGATACAGTTGTTGAGGTTGGTAAGCCAAATGTATTGAAAACATCAAGTAATAATATATTTTGAATCATACAGGCAAAAAGGATAATCAGGACTTCAGCCAAAATGAAATGTTCGGGATTGAAAATTCCTTTTCGGGCAACTTCCATCATTCCGCTTGAAAATGTGACACCAACAAGGATACCAAGAGATGCGATGAATAAAGCAAATTTGAAGGAAGCAACTTTTGAACCTACTGCAGAGTTTAAGAAGTTTACTGCATCATTTGACACTCCAACATATAAACCTACTACTCCTAAGATGAGTAAAATAACAACGGTAATTAGATGTAATTCCAATATTATTGTATATATTATTAAACAATTTAATTCATTTGTAAATCAGTAAGTATTCAATTTAATATTTTTTTGTTAAAATTCTGTTAATATTTTAACTAAAAATTAACAATTATTGAAAACAGTAAATTTTAATATATTGGAATTGAGATTTCGAGGTTTCGTATTAAATCAGATTAACTATATTATTTATAAGGGTATTACAAATTGAATATCCTTTATAGTTTAATCGTAGTTTATTGTTTTTCCAAAAAGCGAAATCATTTTTAATCCATTCTTCAATAATTGGGTTGCATTTTTTTTCAAGGTCAATATGAAATTCTGTTCCAATTTGGTTTAAATCTAAGCCTTCAGCTCTCAGACCGAGCATAATTCTTTCATTGAGGATGTTTTCTGATGATAATATTTCGGAGTCTTCGACTGGGAGTTGGTAGTCATCAATTTTTTCGAAATATTTGTTAAGAGATTTGAAATTCCAGTATCTTTTGTTGTTGAAAAAGCTGTGAGCAGATGGACCGAAGCCGAAATAATCTCCTCCATTCCAATAGTTCAGATTATGATTGCATTTGAATCCATTAATAGCAAAATTTGAGACTTCATAGTGTTCATAACCTAATTTTATGAGATATTTGGATAAAAATTCGTAAAGTTCGGCATCAGTATCATCGTCAATTTTTTGGATTTCATTCCTTTTATATGCTTCAAAGAGAGGAGTACCTTTTTCATAAATAAGACTATAAGCGGAGATATGCTGAGGTTTTAATTCTTGTATTGCATCAAGGGTTTGGTTTAATGATTCGAGAGTTTGTTCCGGGATAGAGAAGATGATATCAATGTTTAGGTTTTTAAAACCAGCTTTTTTGGCTTCTTGAATTGAGTTATATGCTTCAGAGGATGTATGAATTCTTCGGAGGAATTTCAATTCACTTTCGACGAAAGATTGAACTCCAATGCTGATTCGGTTAATGCCTAAGTCGAGGTATTCACGAAGGTTTTCAAAAGTTAATGTTCCGGGATTTGATTCTATAGTCCATTCAGCATTAGTGGAAATATTGAAATTATTTTTCAGAGAGTTGATTATTAGTTCCAATTCGACGGCAGTAAGAAGTGAAGGGGTACCTCCTCCGAAAAAAACGGAATCAATGTTTTTGTTGTAAGGATGAATGTCTGAGAAAATTTTTATTTCTTTGGTCAGGTAGTTAACAAATTTTTCCTGAAGAGATAATTTTTCGATAGAGTAAAAGTCGCAATAAAAGCATTTTTTAACGCAAAAAGGTATATGTATATAAATTCCAGCCATTATTTATCATAATTTTAGTGACAATTTTATTTTTACAAAAATACAAACAAATCATATAGTTGGTTTTTAATTGTTTTAGTTGTAATTTTGTATTTATGAGAAGTAAGACATTATCGGCAGGTGGAATATTAGCTATGAAAGGGACCATACGTGGTGGTTCATTTCTTAGTTGTTTGTATATTTATTTTTGCCTGATATCATTGGTACATATCTATTCGCTGATTCCCGGTTAATTTTTGAGTATTGAATACTCGTTAAGCAAATGAATTAATAATCTTTGTAAGAGATTTTTAATTTGATGTTTTTTTTATTTTCACCAAAGAAAAGGTGGAGAAATTTTTAGGTAAACATGTTGATAGTTATAATTAGGAGATTGAAATGTTAGATGATAGTAAATTGTTTCAGTACTATGTCGAGCCGACAGAGGTATTGAGTGAGTTGAGGAAGTATATGCTTGCAGATGGTTTCGATTTTGTTCTTGATTTGGAATTAAGTAAAGGAGCATATTTTATTGATAAAAGGACAGGGAAAAAATATGTTGATTTTTTTACATGCTTTGCATCAATGCCGATAGGGATGAATCATCCGAAAATAAATACAGATGAATTTAAGGATTATATAGCAAGAGTAGCTTTGAATAAGCCGTCAAATTCTGATGTTTATACATGTGCAATGGCGACGTTTGTAAAAACTTTTTTTAAGATTGCAGTGCCAAAGGAATTTAAATATGCTTTTTTTATTTCAGGAGGAACGCTTGCAGTAGAGAATGCTTTGAAAACGGCTTTTGACTGGAAGGTAAGAAAAAACTTTAAGAAAGGTTACAAGACAGAAAAAGGTCATCAGATAATTCACTTCAAACAGGCATTTCATGGCAGGAGTGGTTACACAATGTCGTTGACTAATACAGATCCTGCGAAAACTGATTTGTTCCCGAAGTTTGGATGGCCCAGGATAACAAATCCAAAGGTAACATTTCCTTTGGAGGATAATTTGAGTGAAGTAATTAAACTGGAGACAAAGGCAATTGAAGAAATCAAAACTGCTTTTAAGAAGCATAAAGATGATATTGCCGCAATAATTATTGAACCGATTCAGGGTGAAGGTGGAGATAATCATTTCAGAAAAGAATTTTTACAGCAGTTGAGGGAATTAGCCGACGAAAATGATGCATTATTGATTTTTGATGAAGTGCAAACAGGACTTGGTCTGACAGGTGAATGGTGGGCATTTCAGAACTTTGGAGTTACACCTGATATTCTGGTTTTCGGAAAGAAGATGCAGATATGCGGAATTATTGTCACGGACAGGGTTGATGAAGTACCGGAAAATGTTTTTCATACATCCAGCAGAATAAATTCAACATGGGGAGGTGACCTTGTGGATATGGTTCGCTCGACGAAGTATCTTGAAATCATTGAGGAAGAGAAGATGTTGGATTCAGTCAAGAAAAATGGCAAGTATTTGATTGGGAAGTTACAACAGTTACAAAAGGATTATGGGAAGATAATATCGAATGTACGTGGGTTGGGTTTGTTCTGTGCGTTCGATTTGCCTGACAAGTCAAGCAGGAACAAATTTGTTGCCGAATGCTTTAATAGTGGTTTAATGATTCTGGGTTGTGGAGAAAAATCAGTGAGATTCAGACCTGCATTGAACATAAGCGAGAAGCAAATAAATGAAGGTTTTAAGATTTTGAACAAGGTAATAAAGGGGTTGTTTTAATTAGGGGTTGTACACAAGGGGTTGTGTATCCCGAATCGGGGGTTGTTGAAAGAAGGGTGGCTTATAAAAAAGGCTGCCCTTTCAGACAGCCCCTTATTATTTTTAAAGTTCAAATGTTTTCAGTTTACTGAATGCAGAAAACTAAAAGTTATTTATTGAATTACATCATACCGTCCATACCGCCCATACCACCTGGAGGCATCATAGGACCTTTGTCTTTTTCAGGTTTTTCGACGATAGTAGCTTCTGTTGTGAGCAACAAACCTGCAACTGAAGCGGCATTTTCCAAAGCAACTCTTGTAACTTTTGTCGGGTCAATGACACCTGACTCGATTAAGTCTTCGTAAACTTCAGTAGCGGCATTAAATCCGAAAGCACCTTTTCCTTCTTTGATTTTGTTTACAACAACAGATGCTTCAGCACCGGTATTGTAGACAATTTGTCGGATTGGTTCTTCGACTGCTTTACGGATAATGGCAATACCAACGTTTTGGTCTTCATTGTCGCCTTTTAGTTTATCAAGGACTTTTAATGAGCGGATGTAAGCGACACCACCACCGGGAACGATACCTTCTTCGACAGCGGCTCTTGTTGCGTGAAGTGCGTCTTCGACGCGTGCTTTCTTTTCTTTCATTTCGATTTCGGTAGAAGCACCGATTCTGAGAACAGCTACGCCACCGCTTAGTTTAGCAAGGCGTTCCTGTAATTTTTCTCTGTCGTAATCGCTTGTAGTTTTTTCGATTTGTGTTTTGATTTCATTTATTCTTTGTTTGATAGCACTGCTTTCTCCGCTACCTTCGACAATTGTAGTGTTGTCTTTGTCAATTGTGATTTTTTTAGCATTACCGAGGTAGGAAAGGTTAGCGGCTTCGAGTTTGAATCCTTTTTCTTCGCTGATGACGGTACCGCCAGTAAGTACAGCAATATCTTCGAGCATAGCTTTTCTTCTATCACCGAAACCTGGTGCTTTAACAGCGGCAACTCTCAAAGTGCCACGAAGTTTATTTACGACTAAAGTGGCAAGTGCTTCGCCTTCGAGGTCTTCTGAAATGATAAGCAAAGAACGACCTGCCTGTGAAGTTTTTTCGAGAATTGGCAGTAAATCTTTGATGGCTGAAATCTTTTTATCGTGAATGAGAATGTATGGGTCATCTAAAACGGCTTCCATAGATTCAGCATCTGTAACGAAGTAAGGTGAAAGGTAACCTCTGTCGAATTGCATACCTTCAACGACTTCAAGTTCGGTTTCAGTACCTTTTGCTTCTTCAACAGTGATGACGCCGTCTTTACCGACTTTTTCCATAGCTTCGGCAATCAATTCGCCAATTGCTTTGTCGTTGTTAGCAGAGATAGCCCCAACCTGAGCGATTTCTTTTTTTCCTTCAACTTCTTTGCTGATGTTTTTTAATTCATCGGTGATGGCTTTGACAGCCAAGTCAATGCCGCGTTTTAAATCCATTGGGTTAGCACCGGCAGTAACGTTTTTCAAGCCTTCGCGATAGATTGCCTGAGCAAGGACAGTTGCAGTAGTAGTGCCATCACCTGCAACGTCGCTGGTTTTAGAGGCAACTTCTCGAACCATACTTGCACCCATGTTTTCAATGGGGTCTTCGAGTTCAACTTCTTTAGCAACGGTAACACCGTCTTTTGTAACAGTCGGGGCACCGAATTTTTTATCAATGACGACATTTCTTCCTTTGGGACCTAATGTAACTTTGACAGCATTTGCGAGCTTATCAACACCGGCTTTAAGTTTGGTGCGGGCTTCAAATTCAAAATCAATTAATTTACTCATATTTTTTCTCCTTTATTTTGTGTAATATAATTTTCAAAAATTTTAAATAATTGTTGTAGTTTTAAAGCTATTTTATAATAGCGAAAATGTCACTTTCTCTCATCATCAAATATTCTTCACCGTCAATGGTGATTTCAGTACCGGAATATTTACCGTATAAAACTTTGTCACCTTTTTTTACAGTCAAAGGGAGGACTTTTCCTTCGTCATTGACTCTGCCACTACCGGCGGCAATGATTTCACCTTGTTGTGGTTTTTCTTTTGCGGTGTCAGGAATGATAATTCCGCCTTTAGTAATTTCTTCAGGTTCGGAAGGTTTGACAATAACTCTGTCGTGTAATGGTGCTAAATTCATATTTACCTCTCAAAATATAATTAAACATAATTAAAATTCTTAATGATTTTTTTTAGCACTCTCTTTTGGTGAGTGCTAAATTTTTAACGCAAAATTAAAAAATTTATTGTAAAAAAGGCAAATAAAGAAAATTTTTTCGTAAGTTTTTGATTTTTTGGTATTTTTTTTGATTTGGTTAATAAATAATTTTAATTGTATTCGTCAATAATAAATATTAAGATATATGAAATTGAAAAATAATAAAATAGTTTCGTTAAATCTAAGGAGATTAATTATGAGAATCTTAGCCAAAGTTTCCGTTAAGTTTATGATATTAACGGTCTTGTCGCTATTTGCGTTTAACCTTGTGGAGGCACAGAATCCGCCGACTTTGAACTCACCGGTTAATAATGCTACGTGTATTCCAAAAACTTATACATTTTCGTGGGGTACGGTAACAGGGGCGGCAAAGTACAGATTGCAAATTTCAACATCTGCAACTTGGACAACTCCTAATGTATTGGAGCAGGTAATAACTCATCCAACAAGCACTTTTACATTTACATTACCGAATGGTAACACTAATTATTATTGGAGAGTTAGTGCATCTTTCACAGTTGATGAAGATTTTTCGTCAACACGAACATTTAAAACGCAGGGTGATATGCCGACACAGCAGTTACCTGTTGACGGGGCAACGTGTGTAGATAAAGCCACACTTTTCCAATGGTCAAAAATGACAGGTGCGACAGGTTACAGATTGCAGGTAGCAAATTCGACAACTTTTTCTGGAGCAGAGCTTGTATATGATTATCAGTCAATACCTTCGACAACATTTTCGTCGGTAACTTTTACAGCTACAATGCCACAGAATTACAAGACTTATTATTGGCGGGTGGCGGCAATGTATGCCAGTTGTCAATCTGATTGGTCTGACACATTGTCCTTTACTGTTGAGCAGGCGGCACCTGGTTTATTGATTCCTGCGGCAAATGCTACGGGAATACCTACAAGCACATCGCTTTCGTGGACACAGGTTACCCCTGCAAGTACTTATGATTTGCAGATTGCGACAAATGCTAATTTTACGAATATTGTTCAGTCTTATGTAAATCTAACCGGGACTTCGAGAACGATAACGGGGCTTGATTACAATACGACTTATTATTGGCGAATGAAATCACGGTTGAGTGGTTGTGAATCTGATTGGTCACCATCAAGAATATTCAAGACGTATTATGATGCACCAGCATTGAATTCGCCATATGAAGGTAGAATTTGTCTTGACCTCGTCGGGTATAAATTTGAGTGGTTTGCTATTCCTTCAGTAGTGTCATATCAATTGCAGATAGCAAAGGATTCGTTGTTTGTCAATCTTGTTGTAAATCAGGAGAATATTTTTGATTTGTATTATAATAATGCAACATTGCCTGATGGATTGACACAGTATTTTTGGAGGGTAAGGGCAAAAGATGCAAGCAACACAGGTAAGTGGTCTGGATTCAGGAGGTTTACTACTACAATTGAACCTGTGGAGCCGATTTATCCTGCAAAGAATGCTGGAGGAGTTCCATTAAACATTTTGATGAAATGGAAAAATGTGACACAGGGTTCAGGGACTTATCATTTGCAGATATCACGTTCAGCAACATTTGCAGATACATTGATCAATGTTACAGGACTAACTTCAACGACTTATTCTTATGTTTTACCATCTTTTAATACGGATTATTACTGGAGGGTAGCGGCATCTTATGGTCAGTGTGATATAGGTTATTCAACACCATGGAAATTCCGTTCTGTGATTGCGGCACCAGTGCTGACAAGTCCAGCTGACGGGACAAAAGATTTGTCGTTTAATGTATTTTTTGAATGGCAACCGGTAGCAGATGCGAAGAGTTATACCATACATATTGCAGACAATCCTGATTTCGCACCTGTAACTTATGGTGCATCGGGGATTCCAACGAATCATTATTACAAGTCTGAGCTGTTACCGAACAAGAGGTATTACTGGAGGGTACAGGCAGAGAATGATTACGGCAAAGGACCATTTTCGTTAACACGAACCTTTACAACGATTTTGCAAGGACCTACTGTTCCGATATTAACTTCACCTTTGGCAGGTGCAGAGCAAGTGGAGCTTAATCCTACATTGAGATGGTTAGCTGCAGAAAGAGTAAAAAGTTATCATTTGCAGGTTGCAAATAATGAAGAATTTTCATCACCGATTGTTAATATTGATACTATAAAGCAAACATTGTATAACCTAAGCGGTTTATCGAATGATGTTAAATATTATTGGAGGGTATCTTCAATCAATGACAGTGGTGAAACGAAGTTTTCAACGACATGGCATTTCAGAACATTGTTGATAGCACCTTCTGCGGCACCTGTTCTTGCTGAACCAGCAAATGGTGCAAGTGGGGTTGACAGAAACTTGTTACTGAAATGGAATACAGTCCAATATGCAACAGAGTATGAATTGCTTGTTTCGAAGAAAAATGATTTTTCTTGTGATATAGTAGTTAATGAACCAATGGTTTACAATAATCAAAAGTCTATAGGTGGTT
>RCNQ01000191.1 GCA_003731675.1 Bacteroidetes/Chlorobi group bacterium ChocPot_Mid | reverse complement strand
CCAATACGTGAACCGACATTTCCGAAATCCTTGCAAGATGTACTGACATCACTTTTGAATATTTCCCATGTACCTTTTTCCTCTTGTCCTTTGATTGAAATTGCTAAGAAAAAGATTATTAATCCTAAAATTTTGCTTCTCATTTGTATTTTCATTTATTTTCCTGTTATTTTTGATTATGTAATTTAACTAAATTTTTAAAAACAGAATATATTTATGAGTCATCCGATAGCGTTAATTGATTGCAACAACTTTTATGCATCCTGCGAAAGGGTCTTTAATCCAAAGTTGGTAGGTGTGCCAATTGTCGTGTTATCAAATAATGACGGGATGATAATTGCAAGGTCTCAGGAAGCAAAAGATTTAGGTATTGCGATGGGTGAACCTTTGTTTAAAATACAGGATAAGATTAAAAAGCATGGTGTTGCTGTCTTTTCCTCGAACTATACACTTTACGGCGATATGTCTCAAAGAGTTATGACTATTCTCGAATCATTTTGCCCAGATGTTGAGATTTATTCTATTGATGAAGCATTTTTAAATCTACACGGATTCGAAAGGGAAGACCTAACTGAATACGGAAGAAAAATTAAAAATACAATCAAAAAATGGACAGGGATGCCTGTTACAGTAGGTATTGCCGAAACAAAAACATTGGCAAAAATTGCTAACCGACTTGGTAAAAAAAGCCAGAAAGCTGGAGGAGTGTTGAATCTATACAATTCAAGATTTCGTAACACAGCATTAAAAAGAACTGATGTTGAAGATATTTGGGGGGTAGGAAGACAATACGGAAAACTTCTTAGGAAGCATGGAATCAACTCAGCATACGAACTTTCTCTAGCAAATGATTCATGGATAAAAAAGAGAATGACTGTTATGGGGATGAGAACTGTTTATGAGTTACGTGGGACACCATGTATAAAATTAGAATATTCACCTCCACCTAAAAAGGCAATTGTTTCATCTCGTTCATTCGGGAAGCTGACAAACTCTTATGAAGATGTTTCACAGGCAGTTGCAAATTATGTAACAAGAGCGGCAGTAAAACTCAGGAAACAAAGGTCTGCCGCAAGGATTTTATCTGTTTTTTTAAGAACAAATCCATTTAAAAATGAAATGCCACAGTATCATAACGGAGTGATGGTTGAGTTACCCGTACCCACAGATTCAACAGCAGAACTTCTCGAATATGCAACTAAGGGATTAGTTCAAATTTTCAAACCAGAATATAAATACCACAAAGCAGGTGTAATGCTAACAGGAATTATTCCTTACGACCGTTCTCAATATGCTATGTTTGACAGTGAGAACAGGAACAGGATGAAGGAAGTAACAGAAGTTATGGATTCCATCAATGAAAGATTTGGTAAAGAGACAATGTTTTATGCAAGTTTGGGTATTAAAAGAGAGTGGGGAATGAGAAGAGAAATGAAATCACCAAACTACACTACTAATTGGAAGGAATTACCCATTGTATCTGCTAAGGAAATTTGGAAGTATATGCAGGAAACAGAAAAATAAAATAATTTTTGACAACATAATTATTTGATTTTTCTGTGATAATTAATCCGATTCTTCCAAATAGAATATTTCTTCGACTTTTTTCCCGAATACTTTTGCAATCTTCAAAGCAAGAACAGTTGATGGGACATATTTCCCAAGTTCCATCGCATTGATAGTCTGTCTGCTTACCTGAATTAGCTTCGCAAGTTCTTCCTGAGTAATATTTTTTATTGCCCGCTCAACACGAATGTTATTTTTCATAGCTTTTCGCCTTTCTAAGAGCAATTTGGAACTTGATTACAAATAGAATTAAAACTGTTACTAAATTAAATTCAATAGCAATAGTGAAGCTCAATCCATAGAATGCAAAAATGCAGAATATCATTAATAAGCTATTTGCAATTACTGCCCATACAAGTGATTCAAGTCGGATTTTCATTATATATTCGTCTTCTTCTTTTTCTCTTGAAAAAGCAACAAATAATGACCCTAAAATAATGAATGTCCACCCAATCTCATCTATTATTGAATTGTAAACCAATTTGAATAATCCAGAATTTGAATCCATCGGAAAATAATAATATAGTGCAGGTATCCAAAGTTTAATATCAATTACTTCATCAAAAGCAAAATACCATACGCTAAAAATGACACCAATTCCTAAGATAATCCAACCCGGAATTTTCAGATAATTCGGTAATAAATATTTTGTCTTCATATTAATTCTTTCAAATTTGTTAAAACATCCAATGCAAATATATGGAATATTTTACATAATGTCAAGTATTTTTTACTTAATGTAGAAATATTTTTACATATTTTCAAATTTTAAAAATATGAATTATTTTCATAAATTTAGTTTTGTCAAATGTTTATAATGAAAAAAGGGACTGTCCTTTTGAGACAGCCCTAATTTTTTATTGGATAATATAGATTTCTAATTATCTATATGAATTGTTATTTCCTGACGTGAAACACCTAATATACATATTTTACTTCCACCGCTGACTGTTACAAACCGAGGTTGATAACTAATTATAGTTAAATAGGCAATACCTCTTCTGAAAAAAGCTAATTTACTTGCAGGTATTGTAAATGAACCGGTATTATCTACAACCGCACCTGTTGTCTGAGCTAAGTCAGTCGAATCGGTTGGACCCTGAAACGGATGGCTGTCAAGAAAAATCCCAACAACGTCATCATTAGTACCTGTCCATTGTACCGTTAAATTATTTGACCTGCTTATATGAGCACCCCTTTGAATGTTTGTGATGTTAATTATACTGTTAAATTGAACGGAATCTACAAACAATGGAAAATCGCTTGGACTCTCATTTTTAAATTTATTCCAGGTTCCGTCAAAATATATATCCATAACATCCAACGTTGGGTCATAGGAATATTTACCTGTTTCAAATTCGATGAATTGGTTAGCATTGAATAAAAATTGACCTGCAGAAATAAAATTATAATCTTCATCAAAAAATGATGCATTGGCATATATTTCTACTGCATCGACCAGCTTTGTCGTATCAATTCCTTGGTAAATTTTTGCATCAAATCTTTCAACCATAATATAACCCAAGACATTAGTTTGGTTGTATTTTTGCAAAATATCATTCCAGCTATAAACTCCGGGAGGAGTGAAATCAGGTCCCTTTGGATTATTGTTATTTTTAATGCTCTCATTACATGAAAACATTAATATTGCAAATATAATTGTTAACGTTAAAAAAAATTTCTTACACATGATTCTTTCTCCTTTTAAATTATACAAATTAAATAAATTTATTTCAAATTCACAAATAAAATCTAAGGCCAACAGTATGGACATCCAGGTTGTAAATGCACCTCAACAGTCCCTTTTAGGTCATAACTTTTTATTGGTATTATATCACATTTCCTTCCGTCAGACCATTCAATCCATCCTATATATGCTGGGAAATTATCAGGATAAGGTGGATAATTCGGTAAACATAACTGCGCCTTTTGAACACAAGTTTTCCCACACAAAGTTTTTGTTTGAACGCTCACTTGTTCAGGAGGATAATCACCGAATAAAGTATGAGAAGTATATCTTTCGTTAAACCAATCAATCGCCTGTTGGTCGGTTATTTGAGATTCTTCATAAGGTGAAGGCCAATCACCATATTTCCAACGATATAATTCCGCATAAGTATTTGTTCTCCAAACATTTTTTGTCCAAAAACCCAAGTTAATTTCAAGTCCTCTAATTGATCTTTTTGTTACTTTGATTACCGGCTGTGATACAGGATTATCATACCCGGCAACATCAGGATAACCCGGATTCGGATAACAAATAGCCCTTTGTATATTCAAAACCCCATTTTCCGCATTGGGACATTGACCAGGGTCAAAATAAAAACAAACTACTTGAGGTTTTGGAGGTGTTCCCGAAGAAAAAAT
>RCNQ01000190.1 GCA_003731675.1 Bacteroidetes/Chlorobi group bacterium ChocPot_Mid | reverse complement strand
CTCTTTTTACCAACTTCTCATTATACATTCAAACGCAATCCTACTGAAGAAGAATTGCAAAATGCAGTCGGTGAAAAATTCAATGTTTACATCCACGAAATTCAAGAATTTGACGAAGGGAAAAAAGCCGCAATCGTCAGCAGAAAAAAAATTCTCGTCCAAGAAGCTTGGGAAAAACTTCAGGTCGGTGATATCGTTGAAGGAAGAGTAGCCACTGTACTTCAATTCGGCGTTCTCGTTGACTTCAATGGCTTGGAAGGATTGATTCACATATCGCAACTTTCCAAAGCTCACATTGATGTTCCATCAAAATACTACAAAAAAGGTCAGGAAATCAAAGCTCGTGTTTTGGAAATTGTCAGAGAAAAGAAAAAAATTTCTCTCAGTAGCAAAGAATTCGAGGGCTCTCTTTGGAAAGGCGTTGACGAAGAATTCAAACCAGGCACTCAGGTTAAAGGTATCGTCAGAAGAATTACCGAATTTGGTGCTTATGTGGAAATTAAACCAGGAGTTGATGGCTTGCTCAGAAATAGCGAACTCTCATGGACAAAAAGATACAAAAATGCTTCAGAAATCTTGCAAATCGGTCAGGAAATTCTCGTTGAAATTTTAAGCATTTCCGAAGAAAAAGAAACTGCCGCTTTGAGCTTAAGAAAAACTTTACCAAATCCTTGGAATGAAATTGCCGAAAAATTAAAAGTCAATACTGAAATTCAAGGTAAAGTCCTTCAGGTTATGCCTCAGGGTGCTTTAATCAATGTCATGGAAGATGTTGACGGCTTTATGCCTCGAAGTAAAATGAGACCTATTATGAAAGGTAAAAACAGGATTCCACTTAAATCAGGTGATGAATTAACTGTTATTGTTGCCGATATTAATCCTGAAACTAACACATTGATTTTAGCTCCAAAAGAATCTGACGAAGCACCTGTTGCAAAAAAACCTACTTACGAAAAACGTCAGTTCGACAAACCAAAAGAAACAAACTCATCAAGTACTTTTTCCTTAGGCGATATGCTTTCAGATTCAGAAAAAGCAAAGCTTACAGGAATGAATTCTTAGATGTATCTATAAAGATTTCATCTTTTCAATAATTGTCGTAGTGCTTCTTCCTTCGAGAAGAGGCACTACTATTACTTTACCCCCGTTTTGCTCAACAACATCTGCTCCAACAATCGTATCACGCGTATAATCACCACCCTTGACAAGTACATCAGGTTTAATCGCTTTGATTAATTCCAAAGGAGTATCCTCATCGAAAACACAAACATAATCAACCGGTTTAAGTGTATCCAACACTACAGCTCTGTCATTTTCACTATTCAAAGGACGATTTGCTCCCTTCAATCTCCTGACCGATTCATCACTGTTCAAACCCACAATCAGCACATCTCCGTAACTTTTAGCATCGTGAAGATAAATCACATGACCAGAATGTATAATATCAAAACATCCATTTGTGAACACAATTTCCTTCTCATCACTTCGAAGACTTTCACAAATATCAATTAGTTCTTTTCTCGCTACTATCATAAAAAAATATATTTAAATAAAAAAATTATCCCTTAGAAAACTGAAAACTATTAATTTTTTATCAATCACAGTTACAATAAAAAACAATCTCCAAAAATAATATTAAGAGAATGCCTACTTCTCCTTCCACTTCAAATCATAATACCCCGGACGCTCTTTGAGAACATGCTTCAGATATTCGTCACCATAAAAAGAACTTTTCGGACTTCTGCCATTGCTCACATTTACATCATTAATGTATCCGTCATTATACTTCACAACAAGCGATTTCCAAAGCTCCTGCCATCTGTCAACAACTGCCTCTGCTTCATTCACAGAATAATTCGTTAGAAAATCCACTGCAAGCTTCTTATCTGTTTTATATAGTGTCAATGCCGCTTGCTCTATTGCAGGTTGAACCGCAAAAAATTTATTTTCCAATTCCTGCTGAACCGGCTGAATATCTTTCAGCATAAAAGAATACTTGGTATAAGCCCAATTTGCTACAAGATTAAACACCCAAAAAGCCGATTCAAATGAAAATTCCTTTATGCTCCCAAATGAATAAGACGGAGGTACCCTTGTCATCGAACAGTAAAGTGGCATATAAACATTGGTATAATTATCATCTACACCATACCAAAAACACCCACCAATTTCATTCGGTAAAAATGAACGCATCTGAGATACAAAAGCAAAAGCTGTTTGCTGTGTTGAAACCGGACGTTCCCAAGCATAAGTGTTTACCGTATCTCCTTCAACTTTCCATGTCAATCCTTTCCATCGCACTGGACAACCAAACGGACCTGCCGCTAACCCCTTCGTCATATCGTATGGAGTCCCCTCAAAATGGTCACGCATCAAAGATATTACATCTTGTACCGATACTTTCTTATCTGGTTTAATATATAAAGGATATGGCTCTGCCCCTTTCACAGCCCTCCAATACGCAGTATCGAATTTTTGAGAAGGTGCTATCCTCGAATAAAACCTCCAAACCCTGCCTTCACAAAACAACAAAGCACCAGGGTCTAATGGTGCATAAATATCAGCAAAAGAAAACTTCGAAGAGTCAGGTTTCCACCAACCTTTTTTCTTTGCAAAAGAAAATACATCTTTTGAATAAAGACAATTCTCTGGGTCCTTTTCGAGTATCTCCCTTATTCGTGCCTGATTCGCATGCGCAGCAACGTAACCATCAGGAATACGCCTTGCCGCCCAAATTGCACCTTTTTCTTCTCCTCCTTTGCCAAGCATTTCCAAAATCCAGCATTCATTAGGGTCCGCTACCGAAAAAGATTCCCCGTGACTATAATACCCATACTCAGCAACAAGGTCAGTCATTACTTTTATTGCTTCTCGTGCTGTCTTTGCTCTCTGCAATGCAATATACATCAAACTACCATAATCCATAATTGCATTTGTATCTTGCAATTCAGAACGTCCCCCAAAAGTAGTTTCTCCAATCGAAACCTGATGCTCATTCATATTTCCGATTACCGAATAAGTATGTTTTACCTGCTTGATTTTCCCTAAATATTTTCCTGAATCCCAATCATAAATTTCAAGAGAATCCCCTTCTTTATAATCTGCCGCCGGGTGAAACCTCAGCGGTTCCATAAATCCACCTGCATCGGCATTATATGTTATCATAGTAGAGCCGTCAACAGATGCTCCTTTCGTAATCAAATAATTTGTACAAGAATTTGCAATACTATATGTAATAATCATTCCTACTGTTATCGCAACCAAAAAACTTAATAACTTCATTTACACCTCTTCAATAAATAATTAATATCATCATTAATCCGATTTTACAGAAATTACATTTAAATAAAACTTAAAGATATTAAGATTTTAACTATTAACCAAAAAAAATCAGGGGCTCAAAATCCTGAACCCCTGAAATTTATATCTTCTTGTATTTATCGAAGAATGATTTCTTTATTTAATAAACTTAACTTCTTTAACAAATTTAGTATCGCCAATTTGTATCGAATAGAAGTAAACACCGCTTTCCAAACCCTTCGGTCTCCAACTTACTGAATGCTCACCAGCAGGTAAATCCTTGTTCAACAAGGTTTCCACCTCAACACCTGATAAATTATACATCTTAATTACTACTCGGCTGTTGTTAACCAATGAGAAACTCAATATATTACTTTCATTAAATGGATTCGGATAAGCATTCACTTTGAATCTCGCCAATGCTTCATCGTTCACACTACCAAGTGTTTTAACCTTGAAACTATAAGTTTCAGACCATGGACCACTCCCCGAAGCATTTTTGGCTTTAACTTTCCAATAATATGTTTCGTCATATTCTAAACCACCTATAGACTTTTGATTATTGTAAACCATTGGTTCATTAACTACTATATCAGAAGAAAAATCATTTTTCTTCGAAACAAGCAATTCATACTCAGTTGCGTATTGGACTGTATTCCATTTCAGTAACAAGGTTCTGTCAACCCCACTTGCACCATTTGCTGGTTCAGCAATAACAGGTGCCGCAGAAGGTG
>RCNQ01000189.1 GCA_003731675.1 Bacteroidetes/Chlorobi group bacterium ChocPot_Mid | reverse complement strand
TAAAGTCAGGGAAGCATGGGAATACGCAACCGGTGATTCAAACTTAATTATTGGTATTAGCGATAACGGGTGTTATCAGCACCACGAGGACTTAAAAAATTCAATAGCGAAAAACTGGGCTGACCCTGTTAATGGAATTGATGATGATGGTAATGGATATATTGATGATTTCTCAGGCTACGACCTGACAGGTGAAAACCAACCACCTGATAATACCTACAACACTGATGACCATGGTACAAATGTCGCAGGTATTGCCGCGGCTACTGTCAACAATGATATTGGTATGTGTGGAACTGCTTACAAATGCAGATTCTTCCCGATAAAAATCGGCAGAAAAGGTGAAAATACTTTAAGTTTGCCCTATGAATCTATAATATATGCCGCCAAAAGAGGATTCAAGGTCTTAAACTGCAGTTGGGGTGTTGTTAAACCATTTTCAGATATTGACCAAAGTATAGTAAATTATGCTGTCGCTAATGATGTTGCTATCGTTGCCGCTGGTGGCAACGACGAAGGTAGTCTTGATAACAATTATCCTTCAGCTTACGATGGAGTTCTGGCTGTTGGTGAAGTACATCAGGACGACAGTTTCTCCGGAAATAACATCGCAGGATTTCTCGATATCCTTGCTCCAGGTGCCGGAAATTGGTACACAAATAACACAAACGGTTATGCAAACTTTGGTTCTGGTTCGTCATACTCAGCTCCTGTTGTTTCGGGTATTGTTGCTCTTGTCAGAGCAAAATATCCATCTATTTCTAACCTTCAGGCACTTGAACTTGTCAGGCAATCTACTGATGATGTTTCTAAATTAAACTCAAATTTACTTTGGAAAGATATCTTGCCCGGCAGAGTCAATGCCTTGAAAGCAGTTACAACAGAACCATTTTCAATTCCTTCTGTTAGACCAAAAAAAGTAATCTTTAAAACATTACAGGGCATTGAATCCTCACGTTTTGCAGTCGGTGATACTGTAATTTTATCAATCAATGCATTTAATTATCTTGGACATGCAAATAACTTAAAGTTTACCATTAAACCTGTTTGGGATTTTAATAACAGCATTTCTATGATTGACTCCGTTATTACCATTCCTTCAATTGAACAAAACTCTGTAGTAAAAATCGAAGAATTTAAATTCATTATAATTAAAGAAAACACTGAAAAAATTTTCTTTAGATGTGATATCGCAGGTGAAAACAATTATCACGATTTCTTTATAATTGATTATATCCCAAGCCCGATTATAACGACTTTCAAAAATCAGTTAATCGCTTTTTCAGTCTCTGACAGAGGAACTATTGGTTTTGGTGGTTCAAAAGACAGCAAACAAGGTATAGGATTTACTTACGGGGACTATGGCAATCAGATTTGGAAAGCATGCTTTCTTGCCGCAGATTCACAAGACAGATTTGTCAGTTCCCTCAATTGGGACAAATACAGTTACGATGATAACGATTTTAAAACTAAAAAAGCTCTTGTGCCACCTGAAATAAACATAGGTATTTTCAATGACGATTACGGTTATGATAATCTGGGAATTGAAGTTAAACAGGAATTTATCATTCCTGAAGGTAATTATGGAATAGCTAAAGTTAATATTGAAATCACCAACAAAAGCACTAGTAATATTCTTGATTTCACTTCAGGTTACTACTTTGATTGGGATATTCCCGACTCTGACTCCAATTCGGTTGAACTACTTACAAATGCCATTCCAAACTATGTTGATGAGCAACACTCAGCAGTTGAATTAGTTTATTTCGCTAACCGTTCTTATCCTGTTTTCGGCAACGGAGTAATCACCCGTGAAAGCAATGCAATTGTACAATCTTCAGGCAATAACAGAGATATTTATATTGATTCACAAAGAAAACTGATTATGAACAGCGGTACTGCAATTCAGGATTTCGGAGTTTTCGATGCCAAAACATTTTCAGGAGTAAAATTCCCCGGAACCTTCGCACCTAATGAAAAAAAATCTTATTCAATTTGTTTCGGTGGAGCTAACGACAAAGAAGAATTTATTACAAAAATGAAATCAGCTCTTGATACTAATTATACTTCAGTTAACGAAATGGATAACCCTGATTATAAAATCAGGATATTCCCGCAACCGGCTTCAAATCTGTTGAATTGCATAATTGAGACAAATTCTCAATCATTAATATCTATAACTATCGTTGATTTATTAGGCAATCTTATTTTCTCTGAAACTAATTCATTACACAACTCAGGTAGCTTATTTATACCAATAAACACAACATCTTTTCCGAATGGTACTTATTTTCTTAAAGCAATTATAAACAATAAACTAAAAGTATTTCCGATAATGATAATTAAATAAATTTGTTAAATTATTTAAAGATAAATTAATGAAAACAGAACTCAAACTTGACCGTAATATGCGACTAATTGGCATAAGCAAATTAGGTCATCAGACATTTTTTGATACTGTACCTGAAGTTGGTGGTGAAAACTCTGCTCCTTCACCAATGGAAGTAATGCTACAATCCCTCGCCGCTTGCTCAAGTATGGACGTATTATCAATTCTTAGAAAAAAAAGAAAACAAATTGATGACTTTTGGGTAAATCTTTCTGCTGAAAGAGCTGAAAACCATCCCAAAGTATTTACAAAAGTTCACATGATTTACAATCTGAAAAGTTCTGACGCAGAGTTAAAAGACCTCGAAAGAGCAATCGAACTATCTCACGAAAAATATTGCAGTGTCTCAGCTATGTTCAAAGCCGCTGGTTGCATAGTAACTCATGAATCAAATATCATAAAATAAAATTTTAAAAATTATCTCAGGCATCTTTGTCTGAGATAATTTATATATTCTTCAAATTTTTCATTCCCACAATATCCTGCTTACACAGGCTATCTTGTTGTCCGATTCTTTTATTAATTCAACAATAAATTCCTTTTCACCACTCTCTTGTTTGTTTATCCTGATAATATCACCATAAAGTACTTCCGATAAGAAATTAATCTCAAATTTTCTAATACAGTAACTTTGATGATATTCTAAAGAAAAAACATCCAGAATCCATTGAATATACCTTGTACTTGTTACATGTTTATTAATATCAATATCACTGTATAAAGTCTCAATTTTGCGGACAAATTCCCAATTACTCTCATCAATTGAAATCTTCGACGGTTCACCACATAATAATTCTCTGCCATTAACAACAAAATCCTCATCAAGATATTTCTTCAATGATAAAAATCTCCTTGAATGAATATCTATCATTGCCCACTTCGTACTCGCAGAAGCAAAAATCTTATTTTC
>RCNQ01000188.1 GCA_003731675.1 Bacteroidetes/Chlorobi group bacterium ChocPot_Mid | reverse complement strand
TCTCAAATATTTTGCAAGCTTCCCCAGATGAACATCAAGAATAAATTTGAATTCCTTTGGCTTCTCAATGTTAATCTTTGTCACTCCAGAAATATCAAAAGTTTTAAAATCAGGAAAAAATGAAACAAAATCCTTATCCTTAATTATATAATCAAAATCAACCTCCTTTGAATTAACCAAAATCATAGCAATCTCAGAATGTGGAACACCTAAAGACTCAGCCAAATCCTTAACTGTCTGATTCACAAGCAATGGCAACTGCATTATTGCACCATAACCCGGTAACCTCCTTTGAACTCCCGGAAAATCCTTCAGCGAATCATAAAACCTTGCAAAAAAATATTTCATAAAAATCAATTATTTCCCAACCACAAAATAAAAATATTCAGCAATTTATATTTCACTTTATCGTAATTTGTGTAAATGATTAACTAATTTATTCAAAAATATGAAAGTACAGATAATATCTATCATCGTTTTTATCGCTTTGCTCCATTACGCTTGTGACACTCGCTCTTACAAGCAAATCAAGCAAAGTGCGAATGATAATGAAAAACAATTATCTCAATCTCCTATAAATGACGATGTCTCAAAACCATTGTCAGCAAATGATACCGCAATAATTACTCACATTGCCACTGTCAAAACATCTATGGGCAATTTTGATATTGGTCTCTATGGCGAAGATGCTCCTGAAACAGTTGCCAATTTTATCGGTCTTTCAAAATTGAATTACTACAACGGCGTTCTTTTCCATAGAGTTGCAAAAAATTTTCTAATACAGGCAGGTGATAGAAATACTCTTTTCCAAAACAAAAAAAATGAATGGGGGCTCGGCGGTGAAAGCTTTTACGGTGGTGAAATCGAAGATGAATTATACCCAAACAAACCCAGCTACCGTCAAGGTTATCAAAAAGGTGTTGTTGCTATGGCTAACAAAGGACCAAATACCAACACAAGCCAATTTTTCATCTGTCTCGAAGATGCAAAAAAACTTCAACGAAAATACACCATTTTTGGTAAAGTTATCAATGGTATGAATGTAGTCGAAAACATCTCCAATGTCCCCGTCGAAAGCAGTAACCGTGGTAAAAATGATGGAATACCCATTAAGACTATCAGAATTTATTCTATCGAAACAAAATTCATAAAAGCCCCAAGAATAAAATAAATTAACCTAAACTTTGTCATAAAACAAAAAATTTAATAATATAACAAGGAGATTACTTATGAAACTATTATTAACATTTGCAACTATCATGTTGCTTTCAATAACAAATTTTTATTGTACAACTAACAAGAGTGGAGAAATGAAAGAATCTGCAGACCAAATGGATACTGGCAAAAAAGCTACCGAAAAACCCCAATACGAAATAACAGTTACACAAAAAGGTGTTGAATTAGGAAAAATTATTATCGAAACATTCCCCGATGTTGCACCTAAACATTGCGAAACCTTCGATAACCTCGTAAAAAACCGTTTCTATGATGGCTTAGCTTTCCATAGGGTAATCCCTGGATTTATGATCCAAGGCGGTGACCCGAATTCTAAAGACAAACCAAAAGAAACTTGGGGAATGGGTGACCCAAACCAACCAACAATTCCTGCAGAATTTAGCAATATTTCACACAAAAGAGGTATAGTATCCACTGCAAGAAAAGGTAACGATATTAACAGTGCTACTTCTCAATTTTTTATTATGGTAGCAGATTACCCATCTCTTGATGGCCAATATACCGTATTCGGTCAGGTTCTGGAAGGAATGAATGTAGCAGATAAGATTGTGAAAACTCCCACCGAACGCCCTGACAGACCAATTGATAAAGTTGAAATGAAAATCAGAAGAATTAAATAAACAGACTAAAGGATGTCATCCCAAAATTCAAAAAAAGGATGACATCCCTGCCTTTTTAAATTATTTTACCCAATACTATGAAGAACAAAGAATTACATCCCGAAATACACTCAACAACAGTTATTGGAGTTGTAAAAGACGGCAAAGCCGCATTAGGAGCCGACGGACAAGTTACATTCAACAACACAGTAATGAAACACAATGCAAAAAAAGTCCGTAAACTCCACGACAATAAAATTATCACAGGATTTGCCGGTGCTACTGCCGATGCATTCACATTACTTCAAAGATTCGAGGAAAAACTTAACTCATCAAGAGGCAACCTCCTGAGAGCTTCAATTGAACTTGCAAAAGACTGGAGAACTGACAGATACCTACGCAGACTTGAAGCAATGCTTATCGTTATGGATAAATCCAGCGCCCTGCTGATTAGCGGTACTGGTGATGTTATTGAACCTGAGGACAATATCATTGCTATCGGTTCAGGTGGCTCTTATGCCTTAGCCGCCGCAAGAGTCCTTATGAAACACACTAACCTCTCTGCTAAAGAAATTGTTGAAGAAGCCCTCAGAATCGCCGGTGAAATCTGCATCTATACTAATTCCAATATTGTCATAGAAGAATTAGAGTAGAATTATTTACCACAACCACAGATTACCCACCAGCAGAAAATACAAAACTAACCCTACTACAACCTGCTTGTGGTATTTATTGAACTTTTCGCTTTTATTAATCAAATATTCATACAAATAAACCATACTGAATGTAACTAATTCAATCACAACAACGAAAAACAATGTCCATTCCAATGACAACTGACGATAAAAAATATTTCCCACACTCGGAAACCACGACGTACCATAAAGAACCACAAGATGGAGAACATAAACCATTAACGCCCTTTTACCGAACATTGCATAATAAAAAGAAAACTTCGTTGTCTTCGAATAAATAAAAGCCCAAAAACCCATACCAAACAACACCCAGCCGATTTGATAAATAATCGCTCCTGGATTTACTCTAGTTGGAATATATATCTCTTGCGAAAGTAAAAGTTCCCTGATACCATATCCCGTTAAAAACAAGACAATCCCTGCCAAAGTAAACCATTTCATTATAAATTTAGTTCTTCCTTCTGCATCTAATTTCTTAAGTATTGTACCCAAATAAACGCCATAAAACATAAATGCTGTATAAGGAAAAACTGGGAAAAATGAACCATGCTCAAACGAAAGATAAGCCGCTATAAATTCCGGTAAATATTTAAACCAATTCACCTGACTGACAAAAGGCGATAAAATGGATATCGTGATTGCTATTGCAAGAGCTATCCTCCCGAGCGTCTTGTCGTTCCTTGTAAACCTGTAAAGCAAAATCACAAAAAGTAAACTCACACCAATCAATTGCAAAATATTTGCTCTGAAAAACGAAACCAGCAATCTGTCTTCAATAAAAAACAAATCCCATATTTTGTTTGCAGGAAAAGCAAACAAATATCCTA
>RCNQ01000187.1 GCA_003731675.1 Bacteroidetes/Chlorobi group bacterium ChocPot_Mid | reverse complement strand
TTATAAATAAATAATTTCAAAAATAAGAAAATTATTACCATTTTTGTTTTTTTATGTTAGAAAATTTGAAAGTAATACAATGAAAAAAAAGCTCGAAACTTTTCCTAACCCAAAACCAGGCAGGAAATATACCATAACTCACATCAATTCCGAATTCACTTCCGTTTGCCCGAAAACAGGTTTACCCGACTTCGGTGTCATTACCATCACTTACATTCCTGACAAAATCTGTCTCGAATTGAAAGCACTAAAATACTATTTCCTCGAATATCGCAACAAAGGCATATTCTACGAAGACATTACAAACAAAATACTCGACGATTTGGTTGCCGCTTGTAAACCTCTCGAAATGGAAATTACCAGTGAATGGTCCACAAGAGGTGGTATGAATTCAATCATAACTGCAAAATACACTAAATAAATTTGCTCAAATCTTGTGTTATAAGATTTAAATACCTTACCCCTAAAAAAATATTATTTTGAAATTTGAAAAATAATATTTAATTTAGAAAAAAAAATCTTAGGAGTAATGTTATGAAAAAGCTTATCTCAATCCTGATAACTATTTGTGTCCTCATTTCCTGTGAATCCACAGAGGAACCAAAAAAAGATTTAACCTTCCAGCTAATTGGAAAAGTTTACCTCCAACTTTTCAAAATCTCTGACAATGGTCAGACTCTTGGTGAATTCTACTGCGGGTACTATCTGTCATCTGCAAAAATTCAACTAATCCAAAACAATCAGGTCATAGAAACCACCTTTCCCGTCAAAGATTCTATCTGTGATGCTATCTACATCCTGAAAAAAGTTGAATACAACAAACCATATAAAATCGCTATCACACTCAACGATGAAATCTCTGATACTACCGAAGAATTCACTATAACAAAAAATGACGTAAAATACTTCCCCTACGATTCACTTACTCAATCAATGGTAAATCAGTTCCCTTGGCTCGAAAAAGGCAACTACTTCACTGAATTCCTCAATGATTCACCGAAAAACATTATATTCAACCTCTATTCCGATAGAACCATGCTTAATGTTTTCCCTAATCCCGTTATCAATTACGGTAACATCGAATTTACCATCAATCAGGAATCAAGCATCGAAGTCAACATCAACAAAATAGATAAGTCCTTTAATATTATAGCACATAGAGGCTTTACCACTCCCGGTAAACTATCAATACAATTCGGTGACAATCTGGATAACGGCTTATATTTCGTCAAACTCATTGGTAGTGGACAAACCTTCTACTGCCCATTTTTAAAAGGAAGCAAAGGCTCACCAATGTAATTCAAAATCCAATAAAAAATATATTTTTAAAAAATTATTGAAATATTTAATATTTACATAAAATAATAATCAACACCTTCGTCTTCGCATCTGGCAGAGATTATTTTTACTGTATTTTATTATTAAAAGGATTTATATGAATATTTATGTAGGTAATTTACCTTATACTACCCAAGAATCAGATATAACTGAAATGTTCCAACAATATGGAGAAGTTTATTCTGTGAAATTAATTAAAGATTTTGACACTGGAAAACTCAAAGGTTTTGGTTTTGTCGAAATGGAACAAAATGGCGGTAACGAAGCCATTAATGGTTTGAATGATAAAGAATTTGGCGATAGAAAAATCATCGTCAACGAAGCTAAGCAAAGAAAAGAAAGAGACAGCCGCGGTGGTGGCGGTGGCAACAGATATAATGGTGGTAACAACTCCAAAAGAAGATATTGATTATTTGTTTCTGCTTTAGTCTTTCTTTTAGTTCTCTGCCCTGACTGTACAAGATTTTTTAAGCAAAATAATAATTAATATAATTTTCAGTCCGGTTTTTTAGCCGGACTTTTTTTATTACTTTCTCGTCTTATATGACCAAATTAATATCCCTACTCCCAGCAATATCCCAGGAATACTCAATATCTGTCCCATATCCAATACCAACCCCTTCTCAAACTCAACCTGCACTTCCTTAAAAAACTCAATTATAAACCTCGCTGAAAAGAGTAAAACCAAAAATATCCCGAACATCTCCCCCTTTGGCAAATTCACATTATACTTCTTATACCTGAACAACAATATCAAAAATATCGCAATATATGACAATGCTTCATAAATCTGTGAAGGATGCCTCGGCACTTGGTCAACTCTCGAAAAAACTACTGCCCATGCCGCATCAGACGACCTTCCTATTATCTCAGAATTAAAAAAATTACCAATCCTTATAAATGCCGCCGCCAGCGATATACTAATCACTGCCCTGTCTGCATACCAGATAAAACTATTTTCCCGCTTCCTGAATTTTAAAAAAACATACAATGCTATCGCCAAACCTAATGCACCCCCATGACTCGCCAATCCACCCTTCCAAACCTTGAGTATCTCTATCGGATTCGATAAATAATATGACGGCTCATAAAACAAGCAATGTCCAAGTCTCGCTCCCACAACAGTCCCGACTATCATAGCAATCGTAAAAGACTCCAACTCCTTTAAATTCTTCCCCTCCTTATTAAATATCCAATACAATATCTGATAGCCCACTACAAACGCCAATGCAAACAATAACCCATAATACCTTATTGTTATCGGTCCAATCTGCACTATATTCGGGTCAATATCCCAATATATCACACTAAAAAAACTCATTTCCCTATTCCTCTGCTTTATTATTCTTAAAATTCATATCCCCGTAATTCGCCGCCCAAAGCAACTTTGTCCGCAACAAATCATAATAAGAACTGTCCGTCGGCTTTATCAACTTTATATACTCTTCAGATTTATTAATCATCACTATATCCGAATTATTCAACACCTTCTTCACCTGACCATCTGCAACAAGCATTGACTCACCTGTCGGTGAAAAAACCCTTAACTCAACATTATTCGTATCAGGCAATACCAATGGTCGCAATGTCAGAGAATGCGGTGAAATCGGTGTTATACATATTACCTCTGCAGATGGTGTCAATATCGGTCCCCCACAAGACAATGAATAAGCCGTTGAACCTGTCGGTGTTGTTATTATCAACCCATCAGCCCTTATTGAACCCAACAAATGCTTATTAGTAAATGCCTCAATCGTTATCATCCTTGAAGAATCCTTCTTCTCAATCACAAAATCATTCAATGCATAAATTACTTCACCGTCCAACTCAGTCTGCAACACAGCCCTGTCAATTATTCTGTAATCCCCCTTCACCAACTTCTCAATTGTCACATCCAAATCATTCACTGAATACTCTGCCAAAAAACCAAGCTTACCCACATTTATCCCCATTATTGGCAAATCTGTCTTTATCATTAACCTCGCCGCTGACAACATAGTCCCATCTCCACCAAAAGATATCAACACATCTGCAAATTTCTCAAACTCACTATATGGCAATCTCTTTATATATCCCTTAACTTTCTCATCTTGCATAGAATCAACCATCGATTCTGTCGCACAACAATTTATCCCCGACTCCATCAGTTTCTTAGTCGTTATCTCAGCACATGCTATCGCTTCCTGCTTTCCCGTACTCTCAAAAAGTGCAACATTCTTCATCTATGCTTCCCCAATATTTAACATTAAAAAATATCATTACACACTAATACAAATCATGCCAAAGAATCAGCTAAATCCAGTCTCCAATCCTGCAAATACTTTTTCTTACTCCAGGTTTCCTCGAAAGGTACATAAGTTATCTCATGATGCACCCTGCCTATCATCACATCTGTCTTACCTTCCAGCAATGCCATTACTGCCGCCTTCCCCAAATGCGATGCAAGAACCCTGTCCCTCACCGTCGGACTGCCTCCTCTTTGTATATGACCTAAAATCGTTACCTTAGCATCTATTTCAAACTTATCCTTCAATGTCTGTGCAAATACCACTGCTCCACCATACTCATCACCTTCACCTACAATAATTATAGTCCGCCTCTTCTGCTGTTGCAAAATTCTCTGATAAAGCTGGTCAATATCCGTTACAGTTTCTGGCACTGCTATATACTCAGCTCCACAAGCTATCCCTACATCCATTGCTATAAAACCCGCATCTCTGCCCATCACTTCAATAATAAACACTCTATTATGTGAATATGCCGTATCCCTTATCTTGTCTATTGCCTCTGCCGCTGTATTTATCGCTGTATCAAACCCAATTGTATACTCCGTCCCATACAAATCATTATCAATCGTTCCAGGAACACCAACTATCGGTATCTTATGCTCCAACCACAAAGCATGAGACCCGTGAAAAGTCCCGTCTCCTCCACAAGCCACCACACCATCAATTCCCCATTCTTTCAAATTCTTTGCCGCCGCCGCTCTGCCTCCTGCATGCATAAACTCCTTGGAACGACTCGTAAGCAATATCGTTCCCCCAAGAGATATTATATTTGCTGTCTCCTTACGTCCTAATTTAACAAAATTACCATCAATCATTCCGCTAAACCCACCATAAATACCAATTACCTCCAATCCATTCGACAAACCTATCCTCGTAACCGCTCTGATTAATGCATTCATCCCCGGTGCATCTCCACCACTTGTAAACAATGCTATTCTTTTCATAATCACCTCAGCAAATATTGACATTTTTTTTTGATTTTAAACTGTAAATTTATGCAAATTATTATTAATACTAAAATATATTTATTTCATTATTTCACTACTCTTCTCACAAATCACCATTTATACTAACTCAAAAAACCCTTATTACTCCCAATCTTAAAATTTTATACTCAAAAAACCCAACACTAATAATTAAAAAACAAATTAAAAACCATTTAAAAATCATTTTATTGATGTTCATTTCCCTATCCATAATTTTGAACAAAATGCTCTTTGAAAATAAAAAAAAATACAATCAATGATTAAAATACTGTTCCCAGATAAACAACAACTAATTAAAGAAAAAAAATTACAAATGACAATGACATCCATGCCACTTAACAATTAAGAACATATAAAACAACGACTTACGATGTCATATCCCAAAAAACAGAATGACATCAAAAATGACATTTGAATCAAAAAAAAGACCTGAAAAAACTCAAAAAGCATTTTCAGGTCAAACTTAAAAAATTATGTTGATGCTAATCTTATCAGACAACTACTTTGCAAGAGAAACCGAACGTCGCTCCCTTATCACTGTCACTTTTATCTGCCCCGGATATTCCAACTCATGTTCAATCCTCTCTGCAATATCCTGTGCCATAGCATCAGCTTTAGTATCATCAATATGTTCAGGTTCAACAATCACTCGGATTTCCCTTCCGGCTTGGATAGCAAAAGTCTTTGCAACCCCCTTAAAACTCTGTGCAAGATTTTCAAGCTTTTCCAAACGTTTCACATAATTCTCCAAAGATTCTCTTCTGGCACCAGGTCTTGCTCCGCTTATACTATCAGCCGCCTGAACCAAAACAGCTATCGGCGATTCCATTTCAATGTCCTCATGATGTGCTCCAATAGCATTTGTTACAATTTTATTTTCCTTATATTTCTTGGCAAGCTCCATACCAATTAAAGCATGTGGTCCCTCAGTATTTTTATCCAGGCACTTACCTATATCATGCAAAATTCCTGCCCTTTTTGCCAAAGTAGCATCCAACCCCAGTTCTGCCGCCATTAATCCACATAGATAAGATACCTCCATCGAATGATTCAAAAGATTTTGTCCATAACTCGACCTGTACTTCATCTTACCTATTAGTCTCGATAGCTCTGGGTGCACATTGTGAATGCCCAAATCAAGCAAAATATTCTCACCATCTCGCACTATTTCAGTCTCAAGCTCTTTTGTAGTCTTATTCACCACTTCTTCTATTCTTGCAGGATGAATTCTCCCGTCCACCATCAGTTTCTCAAGCGAACGTTTGGCAACCTCCCTCCTGAACGGGTCAAAACCTGAAATAACTACAGCTTCTGGTGTATCATCAATTATAAGGTCAATTCCTGTTGCAGATTCAAAAGCCCTGATATTCCTCCCTTCCCTTCCTATTATCCTCCCCTTCATCTCATCGCTGTCAAGATTAACTACCGATACCGTACTCTCTACACTATGGTCAGAAGCAGTCCTTTGTATAGCTTGAATAACTACAGTCTGTGCATCCTTCTGTGCATTCATTATCGCTTCATCTCTTATCGCCTTAGCTTTAACAGATGCTATCTCCTTCGCTTCATTAACAAAATTATCAATCAACTGTTGCTTCGCCTCTTCACGCGACATCCCGCTGATGATTTCCAACTGTTGAATTTGCTTCTCGATTAGTTTATCAATCTCCTCGTTCTTCTTTTTAATCTCCTCTTCACGCTTTTTAAGACTCTCATCGAAAAATTGAAGTTGCTTTTCCTTCTTGTTTATCATCTCAACCTTCGACTCGATACCTTCTTCACGGGCTTTTATCTGTTTCTCAAGAATTTGGATTTTAGCCCTTTTCCCCTGATTCTCATTCTCAAATTCTTGCTTTCTCTTGTGCCATTCTTCCTTTACCTCAAGTAATCTCTCCTTCTTAATATTATTTGCCTCTTTTTCAGCATCTTTAATTATACTCTCTGCCCTTAATTCAGCTTCTTTAATCTTTGAGTTCGCTACTTTGTTTCCACCAAAGTAACCCAACATCCATCCGGCAAAAAGCCCTATTACACTTAATCCTACAACAATCCATAAATTTAGCATAGTTTAACCTCATACAATACATTAATTTATTACATTTCCCCAAATGGGAATAATTCAAAAAAATTTGTCAATTAATTATTTATTTAATGAATAAAAAGCTGCAAGCTACCGTTGCCAATACTGTGTGAGCAGGCAAGAATCCTCAACTGACACAGTGGGTAACAACCTGTTCATATCTTACTTCCTATGTCTGTACTCTTCATAATTCTGAAAAACACAAAATGATTTAGGCCTGTTTTCTATAAACAGAGTATATCTCCCATATTATTTTACTATAGATTCTTTCGCTTATCTACTGACAACGATAGTCACAGCAAATTCATAAAACCCTTTCATCAAAGAACCTTTGAAATTCAACAGCTGACCTGATAAGAGAAATTATTTATAACGGAGTTACCTAATCCTTGTAGAAAATCTATTTCCTATTGTTACTTTCAACTTTTAAATCACTATCAAAACTCTAACAACTTATTTAGAAACGGCTTCATCAAGATATTTAGCCATTCTGTCTAACTCAGTAATCAAATAATTCTCATCATTTGTCTTATCTCTGCTCAATTTCAAATTTTTTTCGGCAATATTCAATGCCGCCAAAATTGCAATAGTCTCTTCAGCTTGATTCAAATAACCAGTACCCAGAGATTCAATTTCAGAATTCACCATATCACCTGCTTTTTGTATAGTCAACTCATCATCCCCTTTAAGCAAATATTCCTTTCCTCGAATTTTTACCCTTATTTTCTCAGCCATTTTTCAACCTGCGAACTATATGATTAACTTATTTTATAATTATTGTAACTGATACTATTAATATTATTTAATAATTGCTACAAATTTGTTTACTTATACATCATAACATTTTTTTAAAATTACATTATTAATTTATTTTATACAAGAAAAATTATTTTATTATTATGTTACAGATTGTTACAACTAACTTTTATTCTTTCATCCCAATATCTTCTCCAACCTGTTAATATATTTTTCAACAATTCCCGATAGTTCAACTTTCTCCTCATTATTTATTTTTATCATATTCTTAGTTTCTTCCACAATTTGCTCATATTTAGATTTGTATATCATTGACTCTTGTATTTTATGATTCACATCCGATAATTCTTTTTCAACCTCATACTTCCTTTGCTCCATTTCTTCAAATTCCTTTCTAAGCTCTTCATATTTACTCTTGAACAATAAACATTCCTCAACTCTCCGATTACTCTTCATTAATTCCATTTCTAAATCATTCTTCAACAAATTTAACGCATTAAATGATTCTTGAAGCTCTTCATATTTTGAAATTAATTCATCTTTTGAATTAACTTCTTGCTTTAAACTATTAATCGTATCCAATAATTTTATTTTTTCACTTTCCCATTCACTTTTCTGATTAATTAAATCAATTGTTTTTCTCTCAGCTTCTTTAAATAGTTTTATCTGTTCATCTTTTTGTTCATTTTCTTCCAGCAGGTCATTAATCAATTTCTCTTTTGAATTATATTTCTCCGTCAATTCATCAAAGCTCTTGCATTTCTCTTCATAATCTGATTTCAGATAATTAAATTGTATTTCCAAATTCCTTCTTTTATCAATGTTCTCCTGCAATTTATTTTGAACTTCGTCAAGTTGTATTTTTGTTCCTTCAAAATCATTTAGCTTACTGCTTAAAAGTTCTTTTTCTTCTTCAATTATCCTTAGTTTCTTCTCATTCTCAGAAAATTCCCTATTCATATCTGCTATCGTCTCTTCGTAACTTAATTTAACTGCTTTCAGTCTTTTAATTTCAACATCAGCATCACTCAAATCAGATGATAATTTTAATATTTCATTACTCTTTAATTCCACCTCCTTATTCAGATTTGCCAACTCCAAAATCAATTTCTGATTTTCTGTCTCAATATCATTCATTGTTTTCAGCTGAACATCATAATCTTTTTGTTTTGATTCAAGCTCAGCTATTTCCGCTTTAAGATTATCAATAGTAAGTGCATTTTCATGAAGT
>RCNQ01000186.1 GCA_003731675.1 Bacteroidetes/Chlorobi group bacterium ChocPot_Mid | reverse complement strand
GGTTAAGTCTGGTTTTAATCCATTTGTTGCAAGGTTATTAATGATTTTAATAGTTTGAATATCAAACCCTCTTCCATAGCCCTGATATGTAGTAGTAGAATCATAAAATCGGTCGCAGAGTACAATAATTCTTTGTTCCAAAGCAGGTTTTATGACTTTTGAAACAAGGTCGGCTCTTGCGGCTTCAAAAAGGAACAATTCGCTTTCTTTAGATATTGTGTGATGTGAGTGAAGTAGTATTTCTCTGATTTCTTCGGCTAAGACAGTACCACCGGGTTCTCGGAGAGTGAGAACTTCTTTACCATTATCAATCAGAAATTTTTCAACAAGCTCTAATTGAGTACTTTTACCACAACCATCTATTCCTTCAAAGGTTATAAACATACCTTATACAATTCTATATAATATTAACTAAAAAATCTAATAAATAAACAACAAATTTACGTAAAATTTCAAGATATTATCATTAAAATCAATTAAGTTTATCAAATTATTTGCTAAGAAGTTAAAGAATAATTAATTTGAGGTTTTATTAATATTCTATTATGATAAATATTTATGATTGGTTTAGGTTACGATTGTCATAAGCTGGAAATTGGCAGAAAGTTATTTCTTGGTGGTGTAGAAATAAAATCTGATACAGGGGCAGTAGCTCATAGTGACGGGGATGTCGTTTTGCATTCCTTATGTGATGCTTTGTTAGGTGCTACTGGTTTGGGGGATATTGGGGAACATTTTCCCGATAATAATCCTGAATACAAAGATGCAGACAGCAGAGAATTTGTAAAGCAGATTATTAGTATGATAAATAAAAAATTTTTTAGATTAATGAATGTAGATATAACGATAATTCTTGAGAAGCCGAGATTGACGGATTATAAAGGGTTGATTCGTAAATCGGTTTCAGATTTATGTGAATTAGAGATTGATAGAGTTAATATAAAAGCTAAGAGTTCTGAAAAGATGGGATTTGTTGGCAGGGGAGAAGGGATTGAATCATTTTGTATTTGTGAGGTAGAAAGAATTTGAAGAAATATCTGGTAATATTTATTGTTTTAATGCTATATTCAGGTATAGTATTTGGGAATGATACTTATCCCATCACATATAAATTCATTGATTTGCTTGAAGGCGGAAAGATGATTAGGGCAGATAACGGTGGGAACAGTAAATTGTATTATGTTAAGCCAAGTATTGAGGGTGAAACAGAATCTTTGTCAATCTGGGATAACATTGAGAGGAAGAATATGCGGGGCTTGACATTGAATGATGTTAAGATACAGTATTCCTTTCCTTATCGCAATAATTTGCTTTTTGTCAGTGAGGAGAACCAGAAGTACTATCTTTCGATGATGGATTCAAACGCAAACGTGGTGGCTTTATCTGAAATTATTAATTTTACTAAGGACCCAATAAATAACAGGTATTCATGGGTTCGGATAAATCATACAAATGAAATTCTGTTATTAATGAATGAGAATTTATATAAATGTCAGATAGAGGAAAAGAGCATACGAATAGATTTTATAAATTCCAAAGTTAAAGCAATAACAGGATTTTTGGGTAAATATGAGAATAAATACGCTTTTTTGTCTGAATTTGGCAATAGTACAGAAGTATATTTTGCAGATAAAAGTGGGAAAGAAAAACTTGCGGCAAGGATACAATTATCGTCGAATCTGCTGACTTATGCGATAAATGATAAAATTGCTGTTATCTCATTTACAAAAGGTGCAAACAGCTCTTGGTTATACATAGTAGATGCTCAGAAAGGAGTTGTTTTTCAAAAATTGATATCATCAAATGGGAAATTTATTAAATGTTTTTCAAAAGATAATAATAACTACTTTGCATATCTGACTTACGGAGAAAATTATTATTCTTTAAATATTTTCGAATTTGATGGTAATGAACTAAGATTGAACAGTTCCATATCGTTACCTCTGGAGATGATAGGTTTGAAGGAACTTTGTGTAAATGGGAATTATATTTACATGATATTTAGTAATGGATTATCAAAATATAATTTGAATGAAGGTTTGTTATCAGTTGATTATTATCCCATAGATGAATATATGGAAGATGATATTGAGGTGATTGAAATTGATAATTACCTTGTTTTAACGGCAGAATATACTACAATGATTTTTAAAATGACGGAGAACAGGTTTTGGTGGTTCAACAGATTTTTAAAGAATTTCGGACAGGTGACCGTTCCGGTTTTTCTGATATTAATAATTTTGATATTATACAAGAAATACAGAAGTCAGAGGAGATTGTTGGAAGCAATAATTGATTTGCCGTCGTCGGGAGTGGTTTTTGTATTAGATAAAAGGTCGAGGTTGCGTAAGGCAAATGATTCGGGGAAAGCAATGCTGAAAATCACTAACGATGTTCCTATGAAAAGATTGTTTCAGTATTACTGTGAACCACAGAGGACAAAATCACTCAAAGAACTGGTTGATAAGGTAATGAATGTGAGGGAGACATTTACTCAGAAAATAGATATAATTGATGATAATAGAGTTAAGGAATGGTATTTCTCAAGTATTTTACTGAGAGGATTGACAGGGAAATTCAAGGGCTGTGTGCTTATCGGATATGATATTACTGAGCAGTTGGAGAGAAAAAGGATGACAAACTGGGCTCAATTGGCTCATGATATGCAGACAAATTTATCTACAATAAGATTGAATGCAGAGCAACTTGATTGCCAAGAAAAAGAAACAAATCTGAGGAGAAGGGAAAAGATTCTACATCAGGTGAATTTGTTAATGAACAGGATAAGGGATATTGTTACGGTTGGAAGGTCAACAGCACCTGAACTTGAATATATAAATTCAGCTGATATATGTGTTGAAGCGGTTTCGGAGTTTGATGAAGTGATGTTTCCTTATGTGAGTTTTGAGCTAAATCTCAAAGATTTTAATTTGTATTGTGACAAGGCAAAGATGATAAGAGCATTAAGGAATTTGATTGAGAACGGGATACGTGCTTTGAAGGAACAGGAGGGGAAGATAATTATTTCTAATTGGAATGATAATAAATTTGCATATTTTTCAGTTAGGGATAATGGTGTTGGTATGGATGAAAGCCAACTGATGAAGATGAACACACCATATTTTTCGACATCGCAAAAGGAAGGTGGAGCTGGTATAGGTACAATGATAATTCAAAATGTTGTTGAGCAACACGGAGGTTCTCTCAAGGTTGATTCAGAGCCTGGTAAAGGTACTGAAGTAATAATTTCAATTCCATTATTGAACAAAAAATGAACAACACATCTGAAATTATAAAAGGGAAAAGGATTTTAGCTATTGATTATGGTCTTAAAAGGACAGGTATTGCTGTATGCGATGAATTGCATATTTCTATAACACCATTGAAGGTACTTAAAACAGATTCAACAACTTTTTGGGATGATTTATTGGCAATTATTGAAAAGGAAAAAGTTTCTGCAATTGTTGTCGGGATACCAAAAAGGGAAGATGATAAAAAGACTGATGTATTAACAGCTATTGATGAGTTTATCGGAAAATTGCAGGATTTGACTGATGTTAGAATTTTTACTTTTGATGAATCTTATTCTACGAGAAGAGCTGTTCAAACAATGATAAGTATTGGTAAGAAGAAAAAGGACAGGTCAAGGAAAGGGACAAGTGATTTAGTTGCAGCGGCTGTGATATTACGGGATTTCTTAAGTGAGATGGAATAAATATTTTCCATTCAATATCGTTTTTGTCTTAATAGCATTTATATTTTAACATTTATTAATGACGATAACTTATTATGAGCATACAATCTTTTGGATTATTTGTGACGCGACGGATAATTTATACCGTGAGAATATTGTTTATGATTATATTATTCTTGATTATATCAAATCAAGGATATGGGCAATTCAGGACTGATATTGATAAAGCAAATTTATACAATCTCGGGAAGAAATTTTATACTGAAACACATTATTTTCCTTCTTTGGTCAAAGATTCAACGGAAGCGATGGTTTTTTTCAGATTTTCTTATGATATGATAACATTCGAGAAGTATGGATTAGCAAGTAATGTGATTAATAAATTTTTTTCAATACCAAAAATTGAAATCGAATTTAAAGATAAAGAAGGGATTATAAGGAATAAAGAGATATGGCAGGACACAATTTTTGTTGATAATTTTGAAAAAACCATATCTGGTAGTGATTATATTGTTGGTGCAATTTCAAGTAGAATATTAACAAACAATTATGATGTTGATATCAGATTAACAGACAAATCGAATCTAACAATTAAGAAAGTGACGCATAAAGACAGTCTTGAAAATTTTTTCAGCAAGCCAACAATTGGAAAACCTGTTTTTGTAGAATTAAGTGATAATGACAATCAGAAGTTTATACCATTTATTTTAAGAAACAAGATATCATTTTTGTCAAGGAATCCGCTAATTATTATTCCTGTATCTTTTAAAAATGAATTTTCTAAGTTCAATTACTCATGTAAATTTATTGGGCAGAATAAAAAATATGAATTCAAATGGAAAACGGATTATAATGTTAATTCTGTAATAGTTCCAGCTAAGAATCATCGGATAAAAATATCGGATAATAATATTAATCTTGTTGAATTAGCTTTTGAGTCAATGGAAGACAGAGACACAAAAAATGAAGTAAAATCACAGGGTAATTTTCGTGAAGGTGATTTGAATTATGGTTTGATTAATATTAATCTTCCGATAGATGATTTGGTGCCAGGCGAGTATGAATTAAAAGTAGTGGAAGATAAATCTAATGATACGATGAAGTATTCTTTTGAGGTTTTATGGGAAGAAATGCCTGTGTCGTTACAAAAGCCGAAATTTGCATTAGAATCAATGTATTATATATTGAAAGATGATGAATACAAAAAGATGCAGGATGCCAGAGAAGATGATTATTCATTTGAAATATGGAAGTGGTGGAAAAAGGAAGACCCCACACCAGCAACAGTATATAATGAATCAATGGCAGAATACTTCAAAAGGGTAGATTATGCTTTGTTCAATTTGAAATCAATGAGTGAACCCAATGGAGTAAAATCAGATAGGGGAAAAATCTATATACTTTATGGTCCACCATCAGGTAATGAAAGAAGATTATCCGATAACAAGGCATATGAAGTCTGGAGATATGACCATTTAAAGAAGATGTTTATTTTCGAAACATTATCAAATGATATTTATAAACTTGTTGAAATTAAGAATTATTAATCTTCAGGGAACTCGTTTAACGGTTCCCAACTTAACCCTTCGCAAGGTATATATTCAGTGCTGACATGCTGGTCATAAATTTTGCATAGCTGGCTGTTTGCTTCGAAGTGTTTACAGGAACCGCAAAGAGTTTCTTCCTGAAAATTCTGGATTCTTTCCTGGAACTTTTTATATTGTAACCAAGCGGGATAAGCTACTAAAAACCATAAGGCAAAAAGCATTAGCCACCAATGTTGTCTCATTGACAGGCTTTCGAGCAGAAGTGATATAATGAGTATCAGAATTGCTGAACGTAAAAGCACTCCCCATAGTATGGAACCTGTTGTAACGACTGGTTCAGTGCTTTGATTGTCTTCGTCTGTTGGCTGACGAAACATCAGAAGGTCTGTTAATTTGTTGAGCATAGTTACAAGTGTTTTTATTAATGAATTAAAAATTATTTTTTATAAAGTTCTTTGCATAGTTCAACCAGTTCTGAAGTAATCATTGCTGTTGCACCCCATAAAGGTGTGGTTGGGTGTATATCCCATAAAGGTACATTAACATTGATACCATTAAAATTCCATTGCTCGATTTTCCTGTGTTCAGAGCTAATGAGCTTTTTCAGAGGGACAAAGAAAATTTCTTCAACTTCATCTGAGTTTTGAGTAACATTTATTATTTTGTCCATATAACCTACTACAGGAGTAATAATGTTGTCAGATGGAGGGACAAAGAGGTCAGTCAATCTGCCTAAAAGTGTGATGCTGTTTGATTTTATACCGGTTTCTTCAAATGTTTCTCTCAGGGCTGTTTGCTCGGCTGATTCACCTAAATCACATCTGCCACCCGGGAAACTTATCTGACCGCTATGGCTGATATTTTTACTCCGAAGTGTAAATAAAATATCGAAATCTTCAGAATTATTAATCAATAAAATCAGGACTGCACTTTTTTGTGCTGTTTCAGTAGGTTTGAATGTACGGAAAAAATCTTTTGGAGTTGTGGGAGCCATTAATTTTTGGGAGTCCAATCCAGTCAATGGATTAGCCAGTCTAATTTTTAAAAATTCAATCAATTTGTGATTGTGATTCATCAAACTTAATTTTTAATTCTAATTATTATCAATTAATTTTGTCAAGCAACGGATATTAAAGTTATTTGTTTTATAAAATTTTGTAGTGAAGCTGAATGCCAGATAAGGATTTTTTTGAAAAGGTTTTTTGGATTGTTCGGCAGATACCTTATGGCAAGGTATCTACTTACGGGCATATTGGTGAGGCAATTGGTTTGAAATCCTCTGCGAGAATGGTTGGTTGGGCTTTGAATTCAGTAGCAGGAGATTTATCGATTCCATGCCATAGAGTTGTGAACAGAAATGGTGAATTGACAGGCAAGAGATACTTTGCCACACCAGATATGATGAGAGAGATGCTTGAAGCTGAAGGTATTGAATTCATTGGTGAGCATGTTAATATGGAAAAGCATTTATGGGTTCCGTCTATTAAAGAATAAAATATTATAAAAAAAGGGATAATTTTCATTACCCCTTTTTTGAAAATAAACAATTGCATCAGAACTTATAACTGGTAAGAGCTTTCATGTATTGAGCTCTTTCGAAAGCACCGGGATTAGGTGTTTTCATTTGGCTCATACTACCAATCATCTGTTCGACAGATTTGTATTCTTTTTCGACAAGCCAGTCAACCATTTCTTTTTCGATGACTTTTAAGTAACCAATGCCATTTTTGAGAAGAGCTGATGCCATCATAGTTACGTTAGCACCAACGAGCAATGCTTTGATAACATCTTTACCTGTGTGGATTCCACTTGTGGCGGCAAAGTCAATATTAATTCTTCCTTTAAGTATGGCTATCCAACGCATAGCAAGTCGTGAACTGCCAGAATGGCTAAGAGCTACTTTGGGTTCAACTTCTAGTTCATCAAGATTTATATCAGGTTGATAGAATCTGTTGAACATAACTAAAGCGTCAGCGCCTGCCTCTTTAAACCTTAGTGCCATATTAGCCATATTAGAATAATACGGACTTATTTTTACAGCTAATGGAATATTGATAATAGACCTGACTTCTTTAACAACTTCGATGTATTCTGATTCAACTTCACCACCTGAAGTAGCCAGACCAGTAGGTATATCGTATAGATTTAGTTCGAGTGCATCTGCGCCTGCTTGCTGAATAACATCGGCATAGTCAATCCACCCACCTAAAGAAGTGCCATTTAAGCTGGCTATTACAGGAATATTCACTGCTTCTTTGGCTTTTCTGATGTGGTTGAGATATTCTTCGGGACCTAAACGGAATTCATCAGGTTCTGGGAAATATGACATAGCTTCAGCAGAAATAAATTCAGTAGCACTGGTGAAATGATGCAGTTCTTTTTGTTCTGCTTCGACCTGCTCCTGAAAAAGTGAGTGAAGAACAACAGCAGCAGCACCGTTATCTTCCAGTTTTTTTAAATTTTCTATTTTCTCGGAAAGTGGAGAAGCAGATATCACTAATGGTGATTTCAATTCCATTCCAAGATATTTTGTTTTTAAATTCATAAAAATCTCCAGTATATTTTAGTTCATTATTTAATTCATAATATTCAGATTCAAGTTTATTATGCTGTTAAAAAAAATTATTCTCCAAATTTTCTTTCTGCAAGATATTTGTAGTATTTATATCTGTTCTCAACATTAATCTGTGCTTGTTTGTAATTTTCTTTAGCAATTTCAGGTTGAGTTTTGAATAGCATTTTGAATCTTGTTTCCATATTCATATATTCTGCAACAGGGATCTTTGGTTCCTTTGAATCCAGAGTCAATGGATTTTTCCCGGCTTTTAAGAAATCAGGATTATATCTGTAAAGTAACCATTGCCCTGAATCAACAGCCGCTTTTTGATGTTTCAAAGGAGTTGACATATCAATACCGTGTGCAATGCAATGGCTATAAGCAATGATAATTGACGGACCATTGTATGCTTCAGCTTCTAAAAAGGCTTTCAAAGTCTGGTCATCTTTAGCTCCAAAAGCTACGGAAGCGACATAAACTGTACCATAAGCCATTGCCATTAATCCTAAATCTTTTTTGGCAACTG
>RCNQ01000185.1 GCA_003731675.1 Bacteroidetes/Chlorobi group bacterium ChocPot_Mid | reverse complement strand
TTTTCGTTCAACAAGAGTATCAGTTGGTGTGTATAAATCACCGTAATGTTTGCTAAGATCGTTCAGACAAGACCATGTCAGGTAGTTTGCACCTTTCGCACCAATAACATCATGTGCCCTGAAAGGATTTGGACCTAAAAGTTTTCTGACGTATTTGTCGATTTTCCAGAAAGGCATGTTACTTGATTCGTGATATCTCGTAGCTGATAATGTTAATCCGCAAAAAAGTACGTCAAGTACAAAAGACCAGTTGTCCGACATTTGCATTGGAATCATACCCAATGACCAAAAGAGTTTTGTTATATCTGAAGGCTTTTCTTCAATCATTTCCCATACTTTATTGATTTGATGCGGGAAAGCAGGGTGTGCAATACCTACACCAAGAGCTGACATAGGGAAACCAGAAGTAACTGATTTAATTTCGATTTCAGGAAAGGATTCCTGGAATAATTTGTAATGTGCTTTTTTCAGTTCAAGATTTTCAGGGATAGCTTCAAGTAAAAACTTTGGTTTGAATGCTGAAAGGTGCTTTGGTAAGCTTTTTCCATTGTAATTGAAAATGACAACATTAGACATAATTTTATCTGCTAGTGTTTTGCCAAATGATGATACCAGCCCCTGGTACTGGAAGCTGAGTCCATCAGATGCTCCACCCATATCAAGACCAACGAGTGGAATGCCGAAGTCCATCAATCGAACACCGAGTTGCATCATTTTACCCGCACCTACAATTCCCTTTGCCCCTGAGATTACAATAGCACCACGATTATTTTTGTCACCGAATATTTTATCAATTAGAGTATCTGTATCAACAGGTAATTGTCCACGTTGAAATATATCAAGTACTGAACCAAGACCTAAAGTTTCCAAAGTTGATTTTCTCATAGATTTATTCATAACGCACCTCCGTTGGATACTTTAAATATTCCTGCGATTCCAACATCACCTGCAGCACACCCAAAGATGAGAACATATCCTCCTCCTTTGTCAACTGCTTCCTCGAGTGCTTCCATTGTTACTCTTGTCAATGTCGGACCTTGGGGATGTCCCCAAACAAGCGGACAACCTGTATTATTCATTTTATGCCAGTCGTAATTAAAAATCTTTCCGAAAATTGCGTCATTGACAGCGAATGGGTTATGATTTTTTACTACTACCATATCATTTAATGTTAATCCTGTTTGAGTTAATATCTTTTGAACAGCAAATGCCGGTGCTTCAGGCATCAGTCCGTTCAATGTTCTGTGTTCGACTTTTGCAATAATCTGAATATCAATTTCGGGTTGCAGAGAAAATTCCTTTACTCTTTCTTTGTTCGTAACTATCATAGTTGCCATTCCGTCAGAAGCATGAGTCTGAGTTCCACCAGTAACACAGGAATCAAGTTCCCGCATCGCATTTAGTGCTTCGATAGTAAGCTTCCTTACACCTAAATCTGAATCAACAGTACCCATAACTTTTCCCTGAACGTTCAGCACTTCAAGAGGTACAAGAACACGATTTAAAAATCCTGATTCGAGTGCATTGAAATATTGTTGATGTCTGAAGTAAGCAATATCATCAACTTCAGCTTTTTCGATTTTATATTTTCTTGCTGTTGCCCCTGCTGTAGTTAACATGGCACCACCGGTTGCAGGGTCGAAGCCGAAATTGTCCCAGACATCTGAGAGTGCATGAGTGCGTTCATAAGTTCTTCTCTCGGGAAATACTCCGACTGGAGAGTCGCTGGTTCTGTCAAACGTTAAAACACCCGCAACTTCACTTGCTTTTATTTGAACATTCGATGCTGCAACAATAATTGCCTGCAACCCTGTTGCACATGCCTGTTCGATATGATGTCCGGGAATTCTATGACCAGCACACGATGCAACAAAAGGAGAGTTCCAGAATTTCCAATGCCATGGAATTGTAGAACCTGTTATCAGGTAATCAATTTGATTTTGTTTAACTTTTCTTTTATTTAATATACGACTCATTGATTCACCGGCAAATTGTCCGATGTTAACTTCAGCCAGAGCAGACATTTGCCATGCTGGAAAATAGCTGCTACCCCATGTTCCGTAGGGTATCCGAACGTTTGGAAAGACAGATTCACAAGACTTCATAAATTACTCCAATGATATTATAACTTAATATATTTTTTCAGTTAAACAAATTGTAACTTTACAATTTTGAAAACATTTTTGAAATTTCTAAAATACTCATTGGAAAGATAAAAAAAATTTTGTTGAAAACAAAGTATAATTATATTTTAATTATTTAAATGATTATTCTTGTTATTTATATATATTAAAACATCAGACTTAATAATTATTTTTTTTATTTAAATTTTAGTCAAAACAAAATATTAAAAATTAGATTAAAAAATTTTTAATTAAGAAAATTTTACTTGATTTTAAAAAAATAATTCGCTAATATGTAAAAGTGTTTTTTCTAATTTCAAAAGGATATTGTATGAATCTTGAAAATAAGTCCGCAATTGTAACAGGCGCAAGCTTGGGAATCGGCTCTGCAATAGCGTTGAAACTTGCCGAGTACGGTGCTAATGTTGCAATAAATTACAGAAAACATGCTGACGAAGCCAACATGGTAGCAGATAAAGTAAGGTCATACGGTAGGAAAGCACTTGTTGTTCAGGCAGATATTTCAAAATTCGGAGATGCAGGTAAAATGGTTGAACAAGTCGTTTCTGAATTCGGAGGATTAGATATTTTGGTGAACAATGCAGGTATCAATTGGGACACTGTCATTTGGAAAATGACAGAGGAACAATGGGATACAGTTCTTGATATAAACCTCAAGGGATATTTTAATTATATCCGACACGTAGCTCCAATATTCAAAGAACAAAAACATGGTAAAATTGTCAATGTAACATCTATCAACGGATTACGAGGAAAGTTTGGTCAATCAAATTATTCGGCATCGAAAGCTGGGATAATCGGTTTGACTAAAGCTGTGGCAAAGGAATTAGGCAAGTCATCAGTGAACGTGAATGCCGTAGCTCCAGGCCTTATTCTGACAGAGATGATGGAGAAAGCTCCTGAAAATGTCAAGGAAATGGCTTTGCAAGAAATTGTTTTGGGCAGAATTGGTCTGCCTGAAGAAGTCGCAGAAGTAGTTGCATTTCTCTGTAGTGACTTGTCACGACATGTTACCGGAGAAGTCATAAAAGTGGATGGCGGACAATATATTTAGTGGTTTTCAATTTAAATTCAAGTGATAATTGAGTTCATTTGGGTAAAAGCTGATTGAATTATTTAATATATGAATTGAGTACCGTAGTAAATATTAAGTTCTTTATACTGAATTAAATTAGAGCTATAAATTAACATTTAAATGAGGTTTATGGATATAAAAGATATAGTTGCCATATCGGCATGTCGCACTCCAATGGGAAATTTTGGCGGAACTTTAAAAGACATTCCGTCTTATGAGCTTGGTGCAGTTTCAATCAAAGAAGCTATTAAAAGAGCAAAAATTAATCCAGAAGATATTGATGAGGTACTTTTAGGTAGTTGCCGTCAGGCAGGAAATGGTCCAAATCCTGCCAGAACCGCGGCTGTTAAAGGTGGAGTACCTTTGTCTGTTCCGGTAATGACAATCAATATGGCTTGCCCTTCGGGTATGAAAGCACTCAGTTTAGCAACACAGGTAATCAGATGTGGTGAAGGAAAAATTGTTCTCATAGGAGGATTTGATAGTATGAGTACAATTCCGTATTTGATGAAAAATGTCCGATGGGAGGGTTTCCGTATGGGAAATAAAACCATTGAAGACGGATGGAGCGACAGTATTGACCCGCTTATTGGTCAGGGAATGGGTGAAACAGCTGAAAATCTTTTTGAAAAATACAAAATTTCTCGTGAAGAACAGGATGAATTTGCTGTTGAAAGTCACTTGAAAGCATCCCAAGCACAAAAGAACGGATGGTTCAAAGATGAGATTGTCCCTGTGGAAATACCTGCAACAAAGCAGAAACCTGCTTATTTATTTGAAGAAGACGAAACTATTCGACATACAATTGATAAAGAGAAGATGGCTAAATTAAAGCCGGCATTCCGTAAAGACGGAGTCGTTACAGCCGGGAACGCCTGCGGATTAAGCGACGGTTCCACTGCTCTTGTCATTACTACGAGACAGATGGCAGAACAATTAGGTGTTAAGCCATTATTCTCGATTGTTTCATTCGGTCAGGAAGCAGTTTCACCTCAAACAATGGGTGAAGGTCCTGGCTTATCTATCCCGGCTGCACTTAAAAATGCCGGAATGACACTGAGCGACATGGACTTAATTGAAGTCAATGAAGCTTTTGCTATTCAAGTATTGGCTAATGAAAGAGTCTTGCAATGGGATAGAAATAAATTAAATGTTCATGGAGGTGCAATAGCACTCGGACATCCAACGGGAATTAGCGGTGCTCGAATAATTGTTACACTCTATTACGCACTGAAACGATTGGATAAAACCTTTGGTGTAGCGGGTATTTGTGGCGGTGGTGGTGTAACTATGGCGACTGTAATAAAGCGGGAACTTTAATGTCCCTATGAGCTTAAACAGCTAAACCCAGGATGATATAAGTTCTATGTTAATTTTATAACGATACAATAACATTATGTTTATGGCTTTATTACAGGATTTTGATTTGGTTGTCTAAAAAAACGGCTTAATTAATTTATTACAATTCTTTCTTCGAAAGTTTATGATAAATTAAATTTTTAACTTGTTAGAATTTTAAAAAAAAATATTAATAAAAATTACTAATAATAAACAATAAGGAGTTTACATGATAAGTAAATTTCGTGAGTGGAATTCAAACAGACATGCCTATGCTAAGGAGTGGAAAAATAAAACCGGAGGTAAAGTCCTAGGTTATTTTTGTACTTATGTCCCTGAAGAAATTATATATGCTGCTGATGTGCTTCCCATTAGAATTTTAGGAAGTCATGAACCACAAGATTTAACCGAACCACATATATTCGGAATGTTTTGCCCTTTTTGCAGAGATTGTCTGGCTCAAGGATTAAAAGGAAAATACAGTTATTTAGATGGAGTGATGATTGCTCAGTCTTGCCTTCATATTAGACAAGCATATACTAGCTGGGAAAAACATATTCCCACAAGTTTTACATATTATCTTCCAATGCCAAATAATGTCCAATCCCCACATGCATTGAAATACCTCACTGAAGAAATTCGTGATTTCAAAAAAGCTCTTGAAAAGTGGATTGGCAAAGAACTATCTGATGACGATATAATCAGAGGTATTCAACTGATGGATGAAAACCGTTTATTAATGCATCAACTTTACGATTTTAAGACACAAGAGAATCCTCCCATCTCAGGTGAGGAAACGATGCAGATTGCCATAACCCAACAGATGGTAAGGAAAGAAGAACATAATTTTGTTTTAAGAGAATTCCTTCAAAATATCAAATCAAACAAAAAAAATACAGGAACACGACTAATGATACTTGGTAGTGAAAACGATGATATACCGTTTGTAAAGATGGTTGAAGAATGTGGTGCTACAGTCGTTATTGATGACCATTGCATTGGTACAAGATATTTTTGGAATAGTGTAAATTACACCGGAGGAGACCCTATTGAAGCGATTGCCAAGCGATATATTGAACGACCTGCTTGTCCAAGTAAAGACTGGATGGATAGGAAAAGAATTCAACATTTGTTGAAACTCGCAAAAGACTTTGATGCAAAAGGAGCAATACTAATTCAACAAAAATTTTGCGACCCACATGAATTAGATATACCAGCTATAAGGAAAGCTTTCAAAGAAGCCGATATTCCAACGCTATTCCTTGAGTTCGATGTAACTGTGCCAATTGGTCAATTTAAAATCAGGGTAGAAGCTTTTCTCGAGATGTTAAATGAATATGATTTATTCTAAATTTGGGAATGTCTATGAAAATACAAACATATAAAACAGAACAGCTTAAATGCTGGAACAAAGCAAAAGAATTGAGATTGAAATATTACAAAGACTATGCAACCGCTCATGAAAGAGGTGGATTACGATGGTCAGGTGGTGCATGGAGCTTTGGAGCAATACCAGCAGGTTTAGGTAATGATATTTATCCAATAACAGGTGAACCTTACGCTGCAGGAATTGCTTTTAATAAAGAATTTTCGCTTCGATGTATGGAAGTTGTCGAGAAAAAAGGTTATGCAAGAGACCTATGTTCTTATATGAGAAATTATTGGGGTTCAATAATCCTCGATGAATATTTATATGGAGGAAAATTTCCCAAACCTGATTTTATGTGGCAGGACCATATCTGCTGTAGCCATTCAAAATGGTATCAGGTAGCTTCAGAACTCGAAGGAGGAATTCCAACATTTTCCATTGATGTTGCAGTAGGACCATACAATACAGTGAAGGACCACAAAATTGATTATCTTGTTAATCAGATGCTTGATGGAATAGAATGGCTCGAAAAAACAACCGGAAGAAAATACAATGATGAATTATTGATTCAAGCATGCAAAAATGAATTTCGTTCTACATCTGTTTGGGCTAAGATTTGCGAACTAAATATGACTAAGCCGGCTCCATTAGATGAGAAATCCATGTATTCTCTTTATGTTCTCGGAACACTTGCAAAGCACAGCGGAGAATTTGCAGATTTTTATGAAGAACTCTATGACGAAGTGAAATACAGAGTTGAAAACCAAATTGCAGCTATACCATATGAAGTTTGCCGCCTTATGTCCGATACTCAGCCACCTTGGGGATTTTTGAAAATCTTCAGATATCTCGAAAGTTTTGGAGCCGTTTCAGTCGGGTCACTTTACACTTTTGGGTTGATAGGTGTTTGGGAAGATAAACCCGACGGTAGTTGGGGAGCAAGAACAACTCCCATGGAAAAAGGTATTGATATAACATCGAGAGAACAAGCATTGAGACTATTAGCCGATTGGAACTTGAGCAAACCTGAATGGCAGCATTTTTATTCACCACATCTAAAAAGTGAGATGATGATTAAAATTGCTAAACAATGGAAACTTGATGGTATAATGCTTCATTACAATCGCGGTTGCGAGGGACTTTCACTTGGAATAGCTGAAAACCGTTTGGCTTTGATTGAAGCTGGTTATCCGGTCATGACTTTTGAAGGTAATATGGGTGATGAAAGAGAATTCGATGAATCTCAAGCAAAAGCCCGTATGGATTCATTTATGGAAACACTTGGTATCAAACAATTGAAAATATGAAAAATATTAATTTTATATAATAGAAATTTAAATATTTAATGTTAAATAAATGGAGTGAAAATGATATCTGCAGGAATTGATGTAGGTGCAAAAAATATCAAAATTATATTACTCCGTAATAACGAAGTAATAGCAAGAGAGAAAATACTTTCAGGATTTGAAGCAAAAGAGAATGTAGTTTCTTTGTACAAAAAAATACTCGAGGAAAATGGAATCAGCCAAAACGAAGTTTCTTCAATAACCTCAACTGGTAGCGGAAGAAAAGAGGTTGATTTTGCAAACATGTCAGTAACTGATGTTACAGCTGCTACAAAGGGAGTAACAACGATTTATCCAAGCGTGAGAACTGTTATTGATGTTGGTGCCGAAGAAGGTCGGGGAATAAGATGTGATAACAATGGAAAAGTTATTGACTTTTCAATAAATGAAAAATGTGCCGCAGGTTCAGGTGCTTTTATCGAAGCCATGTCAAGAGCATTGGAAATTCCTATCGAAGATTTTGGTCCAATGTCATTGCAATCAGAAAAGGAAATACCGATGAATGCCCAGTGTGCTGTTTTTGCAGAATCTGAAGTAGTCTCACTTTTACATGCGAAAACAGATAAGAAAGATATTGCAAAAGCCATTTGTGATGCTATTGCTGCGAGAATTTCTTCTATGGTAAGGAAAGTCGGTTTTGAAAAAGATATAGCTGTTATCGGAGGAGTAGCCCACAATGTAGGTTTTCTTCGTTCAATAAATTCCAATCTTGAAGCAGAGGTAATAGTACCTGATTATCCGGAATACATTGCTGCTTACGGTGCGGCTTTAATAACTGAATAAAAAAATTGAAAGGAATAAATAAATGGCAAAAGAGTTTTGGCGTTGGAAAGAATATAATTGGAAAAATGATGAGATTGACTGGAAATCTGGTAGTATTATTTCAGCAGGAGTAGATGTTGGCTCAGTTAGTTCACAAGCTGTTATTCTTGTGGACGGTGAGTTGTTCGCATTTTCAAATATGCGAACAGGTTCAAATTCACCGATGAGTGCTCAAAATGCGATGAATTGGGCACTTGAAAATACGGGTATGACACTTGAAAATATTCATTATACTGTGGGAACAGGTTATGGAAGGGTTAATGTCCCATTTGCAAACAAAACAATAACTGAAATCGCTTGTCATGCACGTGGTGCAAATAAGATGTATGGTAATACAATTCGGACTTTACTCGATATGGGTGGTCAGGATTGTAAGGCAATAAGCTGTGACGAGAAAGGTAAGGTAACAAATTTCCTGATGAATGATAAGTGTGCTGCGGGAACAGGTCGCGGTATGGAAGTATTTGCCGATTTACTATCATTACCCATTGAAGAAATCGGAGACTTATCTTTTGAAGTTGATGAAGAACCAGAACCTGTGAGCAGTACTTGTGTGATTTTTGCTAAGTCAGAGGCGACAGGACTTTTGAGAGCAGGATGGCCTAAGAATAAAGTACTTGCCGCTTACAGTTCTGCTATGGCTCATCGAGTAGTTTCTTTGTTAGAAAGAATCGAGATAAAAGAAGATTTTGCTATTACAGGCGGTATCGCTAAAAATAGCGGAGTGGTTAAAAGACTTGAAAAAGAATTAGGCATTAAAGCTTTGACTACAACTTATGATACTCAGATAGCAGGTGCTTTTGGAGCGGCATTGTTTGGAAAAGCTCTTGTTGAAAAAGAACGGAAATAGTTATGATAGCTAATTACGGATATAAAGATGGTTCAGGTGATTTCTTTATCAGTATAGACACTGATAAATGCAATGGCTGTGGCGATTGCATTCCCATTTGTCCTGCGAATGTGCTGGAAATACGGGATAATGAATTTGACCCATTGGCTGAGGAAAAGATGGCTGCTGTAAAAGATGAACACAGGAAGAAATTAAAATATTCCTGTGCTCCGTGCAAAGGTGATGGTAAACCATTGCCTTGTATGTCTGCCTGTGAGCTTAATGCTATTACACACTCTTGGTAGATTGTCAATTTTCAATTTTCAATTTTACAATTTTCAATCAATTGAAATTTAATTTGAAATTATGATTAAAATAACAATTGACGGACAATCGGTTGAAGTTCCTTCAGGAACAAGCATTCTTGATGCCGCTAATAAAACAGGAATTTATATTCCTGTTCTTTGCAAGCACCCTGAACTCCAGCCATTCAGGTCATTGATTTTATCAGACATCATTTATCAAGGTAATGTAGAATACAAGAATGACCCTGGATCTACTATGGAATCCATTTTAGGTTGTGGTATGTGTATTGTTGAAATTGAAGGAAAAAATGAACCTGTGCCATCCTGTAAAACAGAAGCTGAAGATGGAATGGTGATACTGACAGATACGGATTCTCTTAAATTAAAACGACAGAAAAAGCTAATCCCAGTACTTGCAAATCATCCACATTCATGCCTTACGTGTAGTCAAAGAGGCGGTTGCCTCACACTTACGGCTGATTGTTCCAATAGTGTCAATTTAAATGATAGATGTTGTGAGATTAACGGCAATTGTGAATTTCAAAGATTAGTTGATTATGTCGGTATCGCCCCTGAAACACCAAAATTCCATCATAAAGGAATTCCCAGAATTTACGATGGTGACTTAATCGTTAGGGATTACAATTTATGTATAGCTTGCGGGCGATGTGTCCGTGCGTGTCAGCAACTAAGAAATGTTTTTGCTCTTGGTGCTGTAGTTCACGAAGGAAAACTTGTTGTTGGCACTGTCAATGGACCAAATTTATCAGATGCTGATTGTAGATTTTGTGGAGCATGTGTTGAAGTCTGCCCAACCGGTGCAATTCAAGATGCAAAAAAACCTAGATTAAAAGAATTTAAAGATTATCTTCCGTGTAGAGCAAACTGCCCTGGGGATACAGATATTCCAGCCTATTTGAAATACATAGCTGATGGCGATTACCAAAGCTCTGCAGATGTAATTTCATCAAAATTATCATTTCCAAACACACTTGGAAAAGTTTGTTTCCATCCTTGTGAAACTGAATGCAGAAGGGAATATTTGTCACAATCAATCAATAATAAACCTGGAGCATTGAGCATAAGATTGGCTAAAGATGCAGCAATGAGCAGAGCTGAGATGAAGTCAAAAGACCGATTAACAGAAACAGGAAAAAAAGTCTCAGTCATTGGTGCCGGACCTGCCGGATTGACTACTGCATTTTATCTTTCTTTAAAAGGACACAAAGTAATAGTTTATGAGAAAGAAGAAAAAATTGGAGGAATGCTCCGCTATGGAATTCCAAGATACAGATTACCCGAAAGTACTTTGGACAGAGATTTAAATTGGTTACTCGAAAGTGGAATTGAAGTAAAATCAGGTGTCAATGTTGGCGATGACATTACATTAAGCGATATGCTCAATGATAGTTTTGATGCTGTGTATCTGGCAACTGGATTATCAAAGAGTAAACAATTACCCATAGAAATTCCCAAGAATGATTCAATTCATTATGGAGTTGAGTTTTTAAAAAAAGTTGAAAAACATATTATTTCGGGTTCATTCTTCAAAGGTCATAATGTTTTGGTCATCGGTGGAGGAAATGTTGCAACCGATGCTGCCAGAACTGCAATACGCCTTGGTGCTGATAACGTTAAGCTAATTTGTCTCGAAAAAAGAAATGAAATGCCTGCTTACGTACAGGAAATTGAAGAATCGCTCGAAGAAGGTATTGGATTGATGAATGGATGGGGAATTTCAGGTATATCCCTCAATAAGAAAATCGAACTTACTTTAATAAAATGCACAAGAGTTTTTGATGAAAATGGCAGATTTTCTCCAAAATATGATGAAAACATAACTGAGACTATTGACTGTAACTCTGTTATTATATGCATTGGTCAGGAAGCCGATACGTCATGCATTACTGATGAAGAAAAGAATAAAATACTTGATAAAGGTTTGATAAAAACTAAAATCGGTTCTTTTGAAACCCCGATAAATGGATTATTTGCCGGTGGTGATATTGTGTCAGGACCTAAATCAGTAATTGATGCAATCGGAGCCTCAAAACAAGCCGCAAGGGAAATTGACAAGTTTTTAGGAGGTAATGGTATTATTAGTGGAGACGATAGACCGGATGTCCAATTGGAACCGAAGATTGGAAAAATTGATGGTTTCTGCCGTTTTGAAAGAGTTCCTGTGAGATTGATGGATGCCAATGTTAGAAAAAATTCCTTTGAGGGGGTAGAATTAGGATACTCTGATGAAGAAGCACGTTTTGAAACAGCAAGATGTTTGCAATGCAATTTAAGAATGACAATAAGCCATAATCCATATCCACCCGAAGATTATTTTGATTTTACGATTGAAAATATTGAAAATGTGCCTCAGGAAGAAGGTGTTGTTCAGCTTCTTGACAAAGACAAAGAATCATTTTTAATAAAAGGGTCGGTAAATATTCAAAAAACATTAAAAGGATTTTTGGATGAAGGAAAAGATGCAAAATATTTCTCTTATGAATTAGATAAATTGTTTTCTCAGAGAGAAAGTGAACTTGTAGGTCAGTATCTCCAAAAACATGGTAAAATGCCTGATAGCGGAGATGATTTTGATGACCTTTTTTAGCTATTAGCGATTAGCATTTGATGTTAGCAAAAGGCAAATATCCCAATGGGATTAAATTATGATAAAAAATTTAAAATAGTAAAAATTGATTATTAGAAAATATGGCTGATTGGATGATGCGAAATATTACTGATGAAAACAGGGTAAAAGACATAGTCGAAGCATACCAGTCATTTGGCTTCGAAGTAAAAGTTGAAGATTTTGAACCAGAAAATTATCCAATGGAGTGCAACGAGTGTATGATGGAAACCCCTGAAAAATTTAAAGTAATTTTTACTAAATCTACTGTGATTGATGACGGGGATTTATTAGATGTCTAAAAAAGTTTATATAGGTATTGATATTGGTTCATCGAGAACAAAAGTTGTTTTATTAGATGAAATGAAAAACCTGTTAGGATATTCGATAAATAAGTCAGGATATAATTTCGCAGAAACAGCAAAACTATGTATTGAAGATTCTTTGAAAATGGCTAATCTTTGTCATGATGATATAGCAAAGACAGTATCAACCGGATATGGTAAAAGAAATGTTGAATTTGCAGATTTTGAGAAAACAGAAATCGGATGTCATGCAAAAGGATGTTATCATTATTTTCCTGAAGAAATCAGCATTATTGATATTGGAGGACAAGATAATAAAATTATAAAACTCGATGAAACAGGCAAAAGAAAAAATTTCAAAATGAACAGGAAATGTGCAGCTGGTACAGGTGCATTCCTTGAAGAGATGGCAATGCGACTGGATGTCAGGATAGAAGATATGAACGCTCTTGCTGAACGTTCAACTGAGACAATTAAAATTGGCAGTTTTTGCACTGTCTTTTCAGCAACAGAAGTTCTTGACAATATCAGAAAGGGTAAAAAAGTTGAAGACCTTGTTAAAGGATTGTTTTATTCGGTAATTAAAAGAGTACTTGAAATGGACTCACTCGAAGGAAAAGTGGTTATGACCGGAGGAGTTGTAGCACATAATCCCTTGATTGTGAAAATGACAGGTGAAGAACTTGGCATTGATATTTATGTTGCAGAGTATCCACAGTTGACGGGTGCTATTGGTGCAGCGTTGTACGCAATGGAATCTTAATGGAATTTATAATTTAACATTTAAAATCAGTTAAATGTTAAATATAAAAATTATAGTAAGTAATTAATGGAGAAAAGATGACTGAGGAAAAAGTTATAAGAAAGAAAATCCGTGCAACCGGATTGATGGCACAATATATGAAGGAATATTTTCTTGAGCTTGACCATTGTGCAAGAACGGGGGAGAAAAAAGTTGCCTGGTGTACAAGTGTCGGTCCTGCTGAGCTACTACATTCTCTCGGCTTCGTCGTTCATTATCCTGAAAATCACGGTGCTATGCTTGGAACATCAAGAATAGCAGCAGACCTTATTCCATATGCAAATACTCTTGGTTTTTCACCCGATATTTGCTCTTATCTTACTTCTGACATCGGTTCTTATGTTACGAATAATACTCCCTTGACAAAAGCTTATGGAATTGAGAAAATTCCAAAACCAGATGTGTTGGTTTTCGACACAAATCAGTGCCGTGATGTTCAGGATTGGATGTCATGGTATGCAAGAGAATTGAAAATTCCGATAATGGGTATTCATGCTCCAAAATATCCAAGTGAAATAACTGAGATACATGTCGAGTCAATGGCAAAACAAACCGAGGAACTTGTTAAACCACTTGAGGAAATTTCAGGGAATAAGTTTGATATTGATAAGCTTCGTGAAGTAATAAAGCTTTCACGTGAATGTACTGAGCTTTGGGGCAAAGTATTAAAAACTGCATCAGCATCGCCTTCCCCCATTACTTTTTTCGACGGGACAATCCACATGGGACCTGCAGTAGTTTTAAGAGGTACTCCACAAGCAGTTGACTATTACAAAGTTCTACTAACAGAACTTGAAGAAAGAATTGCAAATGGTGAAGGTGCATTGGAAGAAGAAAAACACAGATTATATTGGGAAGGAATGCCTATTTGGGGGAGGTTACGAGCACATTCGGAACTTTTTGCAAATTTGAAAGCATGTGTATTAGCTTCTACATATTGCAACAGTTGGATATTTTCTTCATTTGATGAGAAAGACCCTTTCAGAAGTATGGCAAAAGCATATGCAGAAATTTTCATAGTCCGTTCGGAAGAATACAAGGAAAAATACATTAAAGAAATGATAGACCTCTATAAGATTGATGGCATAATTTATCATGATGCAAAAACTTGTCCTGCAAATTCAAATTGCCGTTACGGAATGCATCTCAGATTGGAAAAAGAAACCGGTATTCCCAGCTTAATTTTAAACGGAGATTTGAACGACATGAGACTTGTTTCCGACGAACAAACAAAAACTAATATAGAAGCTTTTATTGAACAACTGGAGGAAAACTAAGCGATGATAGATATTAAAGCAAATAAGGGTTCGTTATATTCTTTGTTTCATCCAAGGTCAGTGGCTATTATAGGTGCTTCTACGAAGGATTTATCAATCGGAAATGTCATTACAAAGAATCTAATTCATTACAAATTTAAGGGACCAATTTATCCGATTAATCCTTCTGCTCCTGAAGTAAGGGGGTTAAAGGCATACGCTTCAGTTTTGGACTGCCCCGGAGATGTTGACACAGTTCACATTTCTATTCCAAGTAAATTTGTTCCACAGGCAATTGATGAATGTGGCAGGAAAGGTGTCAAAAACATTATAATAAATAGTGCAGGATTCAAAGAAATCGGTGAAGTCGGTGTTGCATTAGAAAAGGAATCAATTCACATTGCCCACAAATATGGAATGAGAATATTTGGTCCTAACTGTCAGGGTATTATTAATACCCATCCCGATTATAAAGCTTATTGTGACTTTACATTTACATATCCTAATCCCGGAAATATCTCAATTGTAGCTCAAAGCGGTGGTGTTGGTGCAGTCCTAATGCAACGATTTTACGACCTTGATGTTGGCATGAGATTTTATGCATCTAATGGTAATGCATGCGATATCTCTATTCCTGAAATAATCGGATATTATGGTGAAGATGAAGAAACTAAGGTCATTGTTCTTTATGTTGAAGCATTTACTGACCCGCATGAGTTCATGGAAATTGCTTAAAAAGT
>RCNQ01000184.1 GCA_003731675.1 Bacteroidetes/Chlorobi group bacterium ChocPot_Mid | reverse complement strand
CCTCTTTCTGTCTTCAAAAATAAAATCGTAGCTATATTCAACAAAACCGTTTAATGTAAACGCATTGATTGAAGGTATTGGTTTTTGATGTTTTTCATAATACAGCCGAACTGCGTCCTGCTTGAGCTTTCTTTCGAGTTTGCCTGTTGGCACAATGATAATGATTGAATCAAGGCAATCTGATTCTATCGCAAAGTTAATTAAATCTTTTGCTATTGTCGGATAGTTAAATTTGAATTCTGAGTTGTAAACTATTTGTGCCAATTTTTACCTCCATTGTCACTTTTTGCGTTTATTCAATCTGGACAACAACCATCGTAGCATTGCTGTATAATCATTTTCAAGAAGTTTATAAGTTTCACTTTCGGCTTTTTGGAAGTATTCATTTATTCTTATTTGAGCATCATTAAATACTCCCAGTCTTTTGAATAAATCCTGCATGTCGGGAATATATTCTTTACTCAATCCGTTGTTTTGCAAAAATCTTTTTAAAAGACTTTTGTCTTTCGGCTTTTCAGCTTTTTCGAGTGCTTTAATAATCAAAAATGTCTTTTTTCCTTCGGCAATATCCAATCCGATAGTTTTTCCAAGCTCGGATTCATCAGCCATAATATCCAGCAAATCATCTTGAATCTGAAAAGCAAGCCCAAGAGAATTTGCATAATTTCTCAAAGCAAGAATCTGATTTTCATTACCATCTCCAATATATCCACCTATAACTGCTGAGGTTTCAAGCAACCTTGCTGTTTTCTTGGTTATCATAAGGATATAGTCTTCAATCTTTACATCCTTTTTATTGTTGAATTGCATATCGTATGCCTGACCTTCGCAAACTTCGATTAAACCCTGACTGAAAGTTTTAATTATCTCACAGGAATTTTTATTTTTCTCTGCATCAGGCAACAATTTCAAAGCATGACCAATCATAACATCACCTGTCAGTATTGCTGTTGGCTCATCCCATTTAGTATGTATGGTTGGTTTATTGCGTCTCATCGGTGATTTGTCCATGATATCGTCATGAACCAAAGTGAAGTTGTGAAGAATCTCGACAGCAACTCCACAATCAAGCGCATCTTCAGGATTTCCTCCAACAGCTCCACAGGCAATCATCGGCAGAACAGCTCTTATTCTTTTTCCTCCTGCTGTCATGATATATTTAAATGGAACATATAAACTAACAGGTTCCTCAGGCTTCACATAGTTCTCAATCCTATTGGTAACTTTAGTTAAATAAGATGTGTATAAATTTTCGTAATCCAAAGCTTCCATTTTATTTCATTATTAAGTTTTAATATAATATTTCCCTGGTAGCTGTTTAATGCTTCCGTTAAATTCCATATTTAGCAATTTAACCATAGCTTCTGTAATCTCCAAATTTGTAAGATTAGCTATTTCATCAATATGCATTGGCTCATAGCTAAGTTTATCATAAATCTGTTGTTCACTTGCATCAAAATTATTAGACTGATTTTGACGATTATTACCAAACATCGAGACAAGTCCCATATCCTCCATAACCTCTGAAGGTGATATTGCAAGAAAAGCGATATTCTTCTTAATTAGATAATTCGTCCCCTTACTTTTATCATTTTTAATATGTCCCGGAATTGCGAATACATCTCTGCCCTGTTCAAATGCAAATTGTGCAGTAATTATCGAGCCACCCTTGATATCGCTTTCAACAACTAAAGTCGCCTTAGATATGCCACTTATTATTCTGTTTCTTTGAATAAAATATCCAGGTTTCGCTGATACACCGCACTTAAATTCACTAATCAATGCCCCACCACAATCAACAATTCTATCAGCATTTTTTTGCTGATAAGAAGAAAACAAACTATCAATTCCACAGCCAAGCACAGCGTAAGTAATCCCTTTTGAATCTATTGTACTCAAATGCGAAATAGTATCAATTCCTGAAGCAAGACCGCTTGTAATAACAATTCCATTTTGCGCAAAATACGATGCAAATTCTTCAGCCATCATTTTACCGTATGTTGTACACTGCCTTGTACCAACCATCGAGATTGATACAGTATCCGGATTTTGCAATTCCCCCTTAACGAACAATAAAATAGGAGGAACATGTATTTGAGAAAGCAATTGAGGATATTTTTCATCCCAAAAAGTTACAATATTTACGTTTCTTTTTTCGCAAAGTTCCAGTTGAATTTTCGCCTCATCGAGCGGATTGATTCTTGTCTCAAAAAGTTCATTTTTTGAAAACACATCGGAAATCTCATTCGCTTTTTGTGGCTTGAGCAAATCGTCAAGGCAGTCGAAAGATTCAACAGCACGGAAAATAAGTCCAAGATTTACTTTCTTGAAATAAGTCAAACTTAAAATTTCTTCAATTGTCCAATTGCCGGGTAAACTCATTAATCAAATTTATTATGAAAAAAATCAAAAATACAAAAAAGGAGCGATTTTTTACAAATTAAATATTTCTCTCAGAAAAGAATCAGGAAGGATACTCTCTATCATCAACCATGCCTTACGTGAAGAATATCACCATCCTTGACAATATATTCCTTGCCTTCAAGACGGAACACTGCATTTTCCTTGCACTTTACAAAAGAACCGTATTTGATAAAATCTTCATAACCTACAACTTCTGCACGAATAAATTTATTAAAAAAGTCTGTGTGGATTGTTCCGGCGGCTCCTTGTGCATTTTCTCCTTTTCTGATAGTCCAGGCGCGGCACTCATCCTCACCAACCGTAAAAAAAGATTGCAGACCCAAAAGTGAATAAGCACTACGGATGAGTCGGGCAAGTGCTGACTCTTTGATTCCGTATTCTTCCATGAACATTTGCTTTTCTTCTTCGTTCAATGCAACAAGCTCCATTTCTATTTTTGCAAAGAAAGGTTCAATTTTGATATTCTTGCCTTTTATTTTTTCTGCGATTGAACTAATTATACCATCAGCATTTTTTATATCATTTTCGTCAAGATTGATTGCCAAAAGCAGTGGCTTTGCTGAGAGCGGTTGATAGTTTTTAATGTATTTCATTTCATCTTCAGTCATTTCAAGGTCACGCAGTGGAATTTCATTTTGCAATGCTTCGTTCCATTTGAGCATTATTTCTTTTTCCTTCAGTGCAATTTCCTTGTTTTTCGGTTTCATTGCTTCTTTTTCAAGTTTTTCCAGACGATTTTCAATAAAAGACATATCAGCAAAGAAAAACTCTTCTTCAAGTGTTTTGATATCCCGTAGGATATCAATGCTACCATCAACATGTGGAATACTGTCATCAGCAAATCCTCTGACAACATGTATAATTGCATCGTTGGTTTTAACTTTCGATAAAAAATTTGCAGTAAAACTTTGTGAGCTGTGGTCACCTTTCTGCAATCCGACCATATCCACTATTTCGATTGTTGCATTAACTTTCTTCTTGGGATTAAAAATTGCTGTGAGCTTATCCAGTCTGTCATCTATCACTTTTACAATAGCAATATTTGCATCTCTTTTTTGTAAGGCATTTTGGTCTAAATGTGTTTCTGTCAGTGTCTGGAAAAAAGTTGTCTTCCCTGAGTACGGCAATCCTACAATCCCTATCTGCATATTCTTTCTCCTAAAAATCCTAATTATTCAGTAAGCATCTCATTGTACAACCTTTCACAGATTGACAAAAACAAAAACTTTATTTTAAAATATAGAATCAGATTAACAGCTCCACCTTATATCCAGATTTCTCGCCGCCAGAGCATCATCCAACCTTTTTACGGGTGTTTTTTGTGGTGAATCTTTTACCAAATCAGGATTGCTTTCTGCTTCCTTAGCAATTGCAATCAAAGCATCGGCAAATTCATCGAGACTTTCCAATGTTTCAGTTTCTGTCGGTTCTACAAGCAATGCTTCGTGCACAATCAAAGGAAAATATATTGTTGGTGCATGATAGCCATAATCTAAAAGTCTCTTTGCCATGTCCTTGGTGGATACTCCGAATTTTTTTTGTCTGTCACCACTAAGCACAAACTCATGCATACATCTTTCATCATGTGGTAAATCAAAATATTCCTTCAATCTCGAAAGCAAGTAATTTGCATTAATTATGGCATTTTCACTTACCTTTTTCAAACCTTCCCCTCCTAAAATTTTGATATAAGTATAAGCTCTTATCATCACGCCGAAATTCCCGTAGAATGCCATAACTTTTCCGATGGATTTTGGAAAATCATAAGATAAATCATAAGTCTCCCCTGTTTTGATGACCCTTGGTACCGGGAGAAATTCTACAAGTTTCTCGCTGACACAAACTGGACCAGAACCAGGTCCTCCTCCTCCGTGAGGTGTAGAAAATGTTTTATGCAAATTCAAATGGACACAATCAAATCCCATATCCCCTGGGCGTACAATTCCCATAAGAGCATTCATATTGGCTCCATCCATATACATCAGACCACCGCAACCGTGAATCAATTTTTCTATTTCAACTATCTGTGTTTCGAATAATCCTAATGTATTTGGATTTGTGAGCATAAATCCTGCTACTTCATCATTACACTTTGATTTCAAATCCTCAATATCTACAAGACCTCTGTCATTTGACTTAACGGCAACGATGGAGAAACCTGCAATAGCACTGGATGCAGGATTTGTACCATGGGCACTATCAGGTATTAGAATAATCTTTCTTTTACTATCGTTTGCATGATAAGCCGCAATTAAATTGATACCTGTAAATTCACCGTGAGAACCTGCCGCAGGTTGAAGTGTGCAACCTTGCAAACCTGTAATTTCTTTCAGCAACTCTTGCAATTCGTACATAAGTTGCAAAGCTCCCTGAGCATTCCTGACTTCTGAGCATGGATGAAGTTCAGTAAATCCCGGTAATGCTGAAGTATATTCATTTATCTTAGGATTATACTTCATTGTGCAGGAGCCAAGCGGATACAATCCTTCTTCAATACTGTAATTTAAATGAGCAAGTTTTGTAAAATGTCTCGCTATTTCATTCTCACTGATTTCGGGTAATTTCAATTCAATCTGTCTTACATGGCTTTCGGGGAATACCTCTTTTTCAACATCCAATACCGGAAGAGTATAACCTTTTCTTCCTGAACGGCTTTTTTCATACAATGTCTTTTCCATTATTTATCCTAATTAAATATTATTGCTAAAATTACTAAATATAAAAAACAAAAATATGAACTTTCCACGAATTAAAAAATTACAATACTCCCTGTTTTTTCTGAAAGAACATAAGATATTAAGATAGAAATACTTAAAGAATGTAACTCATCGAATAAATATAAAATCTTTAACAAGATTCAAATCTGAATTTCTCAGCATTAATGAATAGTAACCTGAAGGATACTGAAGAACTGGTATAGTTGCCCTATAGTTGCCCGGTCGTAACCTCACAGAAAACACTTTGGTTAATAGTTCACCAACAGAATTGTAAAGTTCTAACTCATAAAACCCTTCTTCCTTAATTTCAAATATTACTTGGGGGTTAACCGAATTTGCAGGATTTGGATAAACCTCCATTATTTGATTTTTATCTCCTTTGAAATCAATCCATTCAAGATTGTCAGACAAACGGCTGTTCAATGTAACAAATAAATCATTTGACTTGGTAAAATCCACACAATGATTGTTGCTTGGACTTATAAAAACTTCAATTTCTGATTTGTAAATACTATCAGGTACTTTTGGTGGTGCCACTTTAAACTCAAAATACAAAAATTCACCATCACCGTTCAAATATCCATTACTATGGGCATTTATCGGAAAAGTTATAATTCCTTTTTCTGAGTTAATGTTGATTTTTTCCTTCTCAGGTTTAAAAAAACCACTTTTAATAATTTCTCCCGGATAAATATCTTCTTTGTTTATACTTAAAAAGTTTGGATTATACTCCACTCTGACATCGAAGTCTTTTAGGCGATAAAAAGAGATATCTTCCCCCTGGTCAATAAATACCTTTACTTTTAACACTTCTCCGATATCCAAAAGGCTGTCTCTGTTTAAAATGTGCATTGAAATTGTCTTATTTGTAAAGTAACTTTTTGCACTTATCAATGCTTTTTCCTCCTTAACCATATTTGAATAGCTATGATAAGCAAAGATATAATTAGTTATTTCTTCAACTTTATCAGGTGTATAAATAAGACCAATAACCTTCTTTTCCTGAGCTAATATATCAAAACCGTTATAAAAATTTGTGTCCACCAAAGAAAAAGATGTCCTGTCCAAAAATCTCAAAGAGTCAATATGAATATTATCCCATCCAAAATTTTCGATGTGAAAGTTAAATGTATCTCTGTCTGACACACAAGATACAGCCGGAGTAGTATAAACTTTAATACCTCGAAATATCCCCGTCCCATATAAAGTACTTGTTGTATCGAACAAAGCATCACTGACCGTCCTGATAGTTGCAGTTGCAGGACCTTCCCTCTGTGCTACAAAATTAATATCCAGTACGAGTGAATCTCCCTTGTCAATCAGCCAGGGTGATGTCCTCTTGTTTATATTAAAGATTTTAAAACCTTCGCTTCCCCATGGCACCGGTTTGCTTGATGTATCAACACTTATTTCACCACCGTTAGGACCTGTTTTCAAACTATCAATAAAAACCATATCTGCATATTCCCAGTTCTCATTGTAAAACACAACTTTTCTACTTGCAGGAGTAAACACATCATTAACCAGACTGGTATCGAAATTCACATCATTCGTTTTCAATCTTGGAGCAATACCAATACCCTTGAAAGTTGATTTTGAATCGCTCCCATAAGAATTGTTATAAACCAAAGTCATCTGATACGGTCCTACTTCTGTTGGGTGAAATGCAACTTCTACGTATTTTGATTGTCTCGGAGCTAACACAAGATTCTCAAATTCATCGGGGACATATTCAAATGCTTTTTCCCTGATTGTATCAACTTTTGAAACATTATAAATTGTGATAGTATCCTGTGCTGTGTTTGTTATCCAAACAGCAAACTCAGGAGAAGTATAAGGTGCAACTGGTCTCAGTTCTGGACGGTCAGGTCTGTCAATCCTTCTTCTACCCCAATTGTACGACGATACAATCAAACCCGGTTCAACCCCGTGTCCGTAAATATAAGTAACATTATCAATTCCAGTAGCGTTGCTGAAAAATATAACAGAATCCTTATAGAATTTCAAACTATCCGGTGCAAAAAATATATCGAAATTCAATCTTCCCCCAGGTGGCAGATGATATGGTTCTTTTTCTGTGATTTGAGGCAAAGTTGTCCAAAAAGGAAGTTTTGTTGATAAATAAGCATTTAAGTACAAATCTACCAATCCTTTATTTTGTACTGAAACAGTCTTCCTGATAGTATCTCCGACAGTTACATCAAAAAAATCAAGGTCATTGGCTACAATCACAGGACTTGCCACCTTTGCTGATACCTGCGAGACATAAGCAAAAGCATAATTTGTACCAATACCAATTGAATCAAAATAAACACCTTCTTTTTTGGGATTGAAATAAACACGGAACCTTAATGAATCACGTGGTCCGAACATTTTAGGAAGTGCTGACAAATATCCAGGTGTATTTTTCACCAAAACTATTTCGAACCCTTCGTCACCATTTTTCAAATTTAATTTATCCAAAACAAAAAACCTGTCATAAGAGTCATTGGTAATCGTAAACTCTGTATATGGTCTGCTACCTGTTACAACTTCTCCGAAAGCATATTCCCTTGGACTCAAACGAAACTTTGGTGCACTATAATGAAAAGTCTGAGTTATTGAATTACCGGCAAAATCAGAAAAACTGACTGAACCTACAGCATCCATAAACTTATCTTTTACTTTGATAGTCCAAGTCGTCTTTCTGTCAACTCCTACCTGATATTTTTCATAATTGAATTCATAATTCTGGTCAACATTTATGCGGATATTTCCCAAATTAGAACGAATTGCATCGTCATCGGGCATATCAATAACCTCTCCGTGTGCTGAACCATCTTCTTCAGGAACAAATGTTGGTATAAAAGGAGGTACTGTATCAGCTAATGTCTGCTTGCCACCATTTCGGTCTGTTACTGTCAGACTATCTGTTAATCCGAACAATGACAATGGAGATGTTACAGCCATTATCCCAAAAATAATCAGCTGTACAAAATTTGTTTTCGCAATTTTACTACCAATAATTAAATCGTATAAAATACTTATTAATTTCCTATTTAAATCTGTAACAGTCATGCATAATACCGTTTAATATCATTTTTTGCACTCCCCGGTTATGCAATCAAAAACGAAACACTAATTAACTTATTTAATTAAATTAAAATTTACTATTATTTTATATCATATCAAATTCAGTTCCTTAGCAACTTTATCAAAAGCATCTAAAATCATATCCAGATGAACTTTTTCATGAGTTGCCATATAACTTGTCCTCATCATACTCATATGAGGAGGTACACCCGGAGGAATAAAAGCATTAACAAAAACTCCGTTATCATAGAGCTTTCTCCAAAACAAGAAAGCAAGGTCAACATCCCCGACAATTACAGGAACAATACCTGTTTCGCTTTCTACTATATTCAAACCAAGGTCCTTAAATCCTTTTTGCATATATTTTGAATTAGCAACAAGTTTGTCCACTAATTCAGGTTGTTCTTCCAAAATATCAAGCGAAGCTAAAGCCGCCGCACAACTTGCCGGGGTCGGACTTGCACTGAATATCAATGCTGGTGAGTGATGTTTCAGGAAATTTATTACTCTTTCAGGTCCAGCAACAAAGCCACCGAGAGACGAAAATGTCTTGGAAAATGTACCCATTACCAAGTCGGTTTGGTCGGTTACACCGAATTTACTTGCAGTACCCCTCCCGCCTTTACCAATAACACCAATTGCGTGAGCATCATCAACCATAACCCTTGCATTATACTTCTTTGCGATTTTTAACAACTCAGGTAGATTTACTATTTCACCTGTTACAGAAAAAACGCCATCAGAAACAATGAGCTTGCCTGCATCCATCGGCAATTTCTTTAAAACAGATTCAAGGTCTTCCATGTCGTTATGCTTGTATCGTTTAAATTCAGTGAAAGCACCTTTTGCTATCATTCCAGCATTTACTATTGATGCATGGTCTTCTTTGTCTAAAATCAAATAATCACCTTTGACAGCTAAAGTAGGTATAGCACCCAAAGCCGTCTGATACCCTGTACTATAAAGTAGAACCTCTTCAAAACCCAAAAATTTAGCTAAACGATGCTCAAGTTCTATGTGTAAATCAATTGTCCCTGTGAGATACCTCGAACCTGAACAACCAGAACCATACTTTTTAATAGCATTAATTGATGCTTCCCTTACTCTTGGATGCGCTGTCAGTCCAAGATAGTTGTTCGAACCAGCCATTACTATTGTTCTGCCTTCAATTTTCACGACAGGACCTTCATTTTCTTCGATAGCTCTGAAATAAGGGTAAACTCCTAATTTCTTTACATCATCAGCTCTTGTGAAATTAATGCATTTCTCGAATATATCCACTTTCTCTCTCCCTTTTCAAATTTATAACAATAACCTAAGCATTCATTAACCAAAAATTAACAAAGCTAAAAAACAAATATCTTAAATATTCCATTAACAAACTAATAAAATTTATTAATTTTAAATATTGATATTCATCATTGATTATTCTTACGCTACTATTTAAAATTTTTTCATATTTTCTTTGTCTATATAATTTTAGCATATATTATTAACAAATGATTGATTAATTATGGCTGAAGAGACTAAGGACATTGTAAACAAAAGACTTGAAGAAATAGAAAGAGAAATCGAAGAGCTTAAAGTAAAACATTATTCGATGAAAAATCAATGGGAGCAGGAAAAAGGTCTTATACTTAAATTAAGAGAAATCAAAGTTGAGATTGATAAGGCAAAAACTCTTGCCGAAGAAGAAGAAAGACAGGGTAATTTAGCCCGTGTTGCAGAAATTCGTTATGGTGTTTTGCCAAATCTGGAATCTCAGGTGAAAAATATAAGTAATCAGCTATCTGAGTTACAAAAATCGGGCAAATTACTAAAAGAAGTTGTTGATGACGAAGACATTGCCGAAATTATCTCAAAATGGACAGGTATCCCTGTTTCAAAAATGCTCGAGACCGAAAAGCAGAAGCTTTTAAAAATGGAAGACAGAATCCACGAACGGTTAGTTAATCAAAATGATGCTGTGCGGGCAGTTTCTAATGCTATCAGACGTTCAAGAGCTGGTTTGCAGGATGCAGACAGACCTATTGGCACTTTCATTTTTCTCGGTTCAACAGGTATTGGCAAAACAGAGATGGCAAAGGCAGTTGCTGAATTCCTATTTGATGATGAAAAAGCTTTAGTCCGTATTGACATGAGCGAATATATGGAAAAGCATACTGTCTCACGTCTAATAGGTGCCCCTCCCGGTTATATAGGTTACGAAGAAGGCGGGCAATTGACCGAAGCCGTCAGGCAACGACCATATTCTGTTATTCTGTTAGATGAAATTGAAAAAGCTCACCCGGAAGTATTCAATGTTCTTCTCCAGTTGTTAGATGAAGGGCGAATGACTGATGGCAAAGGGCGGGTTGTTAACTTCAAAAACACAATTGTTATTATGACTTCCAATCTCGGAGCAGAACTTTTACAGGAAAGAATTCATGAAATAAATGAAGGTAACCGTGAAAAATTAATGGAACAAATTTTTGAAGAGATGACTGATTTGCTCAAAAGACATCTCAGACCTGAATTTCTCAACAGAATTGATGAGATTGTTTTGTTTAAGCCATTATTAAAAGAAGAGGTTAAGCAAATTGCTAAGCTTCAGCTGAGAAATCTGACAAAAATGATGGAAAAAAACAATATTTCTCTTGAAATTACACAGAAAGCTTTGGATAAATTATCTGATATCGGTTTTGATGTCCAATACGGGGCAAGACCTTTAAAAAGAGCAATCCAACAATACCTGACAGACCCATTAAGTATAAAATTATTAGCATCTGAATTTATTGCCGGTGATAAAATTTTGATAAATATCTCGGATATTGGTAATTTTGAATTTAAGAAAATATAAAGGCACGCATTTTGCTTGCAAATAAATTAAGTATTTAAATAGTTTAAACGGGATGAATATGCAAAAAATAAAATACTCTTTAGTTCCGATGTTGCTTTTGGCAACTGTATTATTTATTAATTCGGATTTATTTGCGGCAACACAACCAATAAAAGTTGTTAAGTTTACTGAATATGCTGAAATGGAGAAAGGCAAATCAGCCACTATTTCCTGGGAATTCGAAAATACAAGCTATGTTAATATATCAGGGATTAACAAGAATTTTTCAGCTTTCGATTCAGTAAAGTTAAATCCAGAAAAAACAGAATTTTATACAATCACAGCTTTTCAGGGGAAAAAGGACTCTTTGAAATTAAATTTTATTATTAATGTAATTCCCAAAAAGGAAGAGACTAATCAAATTGCAAGTGAAACTCCAAGTCCCGAACCGACTGAATCTGTTCGCAGAGGTCCTGCAGATTACAAACGAAAGAAATTGACAGCTTCTTTGGAGAAAATGGGTTATCTCAATGGATTTGCAAAAGCGACTCCACTTACTCAGCCGAAACAATTGAAGATTATGAGAACTATCAATTTACCAGAGGATAAAGAATACTTAATAAGAGCATTAGCTTTAGATGATTTTGGAAATTATCTTACTGGTCTTGGAAGTCAAAGCGAGATTAACTGGACAATCGGCAGAAACGCAGGAACTATCAAAGACAATAAAACAATTGATGATTTTGATGAGCAACCATTTACCGACAGCATCCATCTCGAAATCGGTATTGCACTGGACAATTCCGCAGCTGCTTCACAACAAACCGAAATAATATCGCAGATAAAAGAATTTATCCAATACCTTGCACCAGAAGATAATCTTTTCTTCTCCACATTTAATCAAAATTATCTTCAGATGTTTGCTCTGTCACCACCCGATAAAGCACTTTGGGAATTTGACAATATGACACTGAACAAACCTGAGGGCTTGAATGCAATTCACAAAGCCGCTTTTAAAACACTTGAAAAATTAGGTGAAGGATTTTACGAAGACAGAATATGTGTCCTTATCACCTTTAATTCCGATGATGCTTCAATCATTTATACTGCAAACGATGTAGCGACTATTGCACAAGAAACTGAATCACCAATTTATGTAATTGGAATCGGTAATGCTGTTGACAGCTATACTTTAAGATTTATTTCAGAAGCAAGCGGAGGAAAATTTTACCATTTACTCGACAACGAAATTGACCAATTGAAAAATATTTTAGTTGAAATCGCATTATCAAATAAAGGTTATTATGAATTTACTGTACCTGTAAATGATATTACCCAGTCAGATGATGTATTAGTAACATTAGGTTTGAGGACTAAAAAAACAGATGTAAATACACGTGCAAATCTGGTGCTGAAGCCCAAACTTCAACCGGTAAAATATCAGGTTGTTGCTAATTTCGATTACAAAGAATCATATATCAAATCTGAATACGAAAATATGCTTAATTCACTTGCCTATATTTTAAAAAATAATCCCGGTTACAAAATCCAGCTTATTGGTCACACAGGCAACGAAGGAAGTGACAAAGATTGTTTCGACCTATCAGTTCAAAGAGCAGAAAATGTAAAAGCATATCTGATGAGTCAGGAAATACCAGAACATCAGGTTAAAACTACCGGCTGGGGCAATCACAAACCACTTTACTACCTTCAACAGTCTGATTGGCAACAAGCATATAATAGAAGAGTAGAAATTAAATGGTTAGACCCTGAACTCAAACCCTATGAAATTGGTACAGATATCTATGAATCTCAGGCAGAAGCCGAAAAAGCATTGAAAGATTGGGATGATAAAGGATACAAAGCTTATTTTGACAGAATTATTTATGACAACAAAGCTATGTATGAAGTTAAAATATGGGGTTACGGCACACTCGAACAAGCAGAAAAAGCCGCCGCAAAAATAAATGCCAAACTCGGCAAAAAAGTTCAGGTAGAATAAGATATTAAACACTGTTATAAATTTTAATCTAAATCAACCAGCATACAATACTTTTTGTGGTTTCTATCATCATATCTTTTCAATTATTGTAATAATCAAGTGATATAATAATTGAAAGTTTATATTTGCTAATGTAATTTGATTTATCATTTCCTCACTCATTCTCCGCCAAAGTTTTTTCCTTTTTAATCTAAGACATTATTTCTACTGTATTTTTCACCCTTCCATTGTCTTCATCCCATCGATAGTGTCTTGAATGAGTTCTTCGAGAGTTACACCGAGCATCTCTGCTCCTTTGAGGATAACTTCCCGGTTTGCTCCTGCGGCAAAAGCTTTTTGCTTCCATTTTTTCTTGACTGAACTGACTTCCATATCCATAACGCTTTTTGAAGGTCTGACTAATGCACAGGCGGTAATCAAACCCGTTAACTCATCAATAGCATACAGCGATTTTTCGAGTAATGTTTGTGGCTCACTATCAGAACATATACCCCAACCGTGGGAGATAATCGCCCTTATGTACTCTTCATCCCAGCCGGCATTTTCAAGTATTTGCTTTGTCATAGTGCAATGTTGCTCAGGATATTGTTCGTAATCAAGGTCGTGAACAAGCCCGATGATACCCCATTTTTCCTCATCTTCACCATGCTTTTTTGCAAGGTATCGCATTACCGCTTCGACTGCTTTTCCGTGATTAATCAGTGATTCAGTTTTGTTATATTTTAAAAAAAGTTCCTTAGCTTCCTCATAAGTTGGTATATGCTTTTCCATTTTTCAACCTTACTATAATTCCTTAACCATTTTAGTTACTAATCTTCCTATTGCTGGTGATGATGTTAATCCCGGAGATTCGATTCCTACCAAATTAATGAAATTCCTTAAACCTTTATCTGCTTCGTGCCTGATGACGAAGTCCTGCATTGGTTCTCCTGGTCTTTGTATTTTCGGATGTATCCCAGATGTATCCGGCTGAAAATCCTGAATCTTTATAAAAGGCAGATATCCCTTTACCGACTCAAAGAAATATTCTTTGTATGTTTCATCAACTGAATAATCAATTTTGTCCACCCAAAAGTCGTGTGGACCAAGACGCATACCGCCGTATAAATCAGGTGTTGTGTGAATGCCGACTGAACCGTCCTTGTTTGGAACAGGATATATCAGCATTTTTGGATATTTCTCGAGTTGTCGGGTTACTCTGAAATAAATTCCTTTGGAGTACCAAATCCTGTATCTGAATTTATCAATGTCAATCCCAACCAATTCTGAAATCTTTCCCGAACCAAGTCCTGCACAATTAATTAAAATCTCGGTTTCAAAGTCATAGAAATTACTTTCAAAGTCTTTGACTGTAATTTTGTATGAATTAGTCAGATGTTCGATTGCAATGACTTCTGATTTGTAAAGTATATCAGCACCGTGATTGATTGCGTTTGCCTCGAAGAATTGCATGAGTTTGTGCGAATCTACGATACCGGAAGTCGGGCAGAAGATAGCGGCTTTTGCAGTAACATTTGGCTCAATCTTTTCGATTTCATTTTTGTCAATTATCCTTACTCCTTTTGCTCCGTTGTTTTTTGCTCTTTCGAGAAGTGCAGGGAGTTTATCAACTTCTTCATCAGTTACAGCAACGATTAGCTTTTTGATATTGGCATGAGTGATTTTATGCTTTTCGCAGTATTCGTACATCAGCTCATTGCCTTCAAGACATAGCTGACCTTTGAGTGAGTTTTGGGGATAGTAAATGCTCGCATGAATAACTTCGCTGTTACGGCTGGAGCATTCCTGACCGAAGGAATCATGCCTTTCGAGAAGCACGACATTATAACCTGCTTCTGCAAGGTGCGAAGCTACGGACAAGCCAACAACTCCGGCACCGATAATTGTAATATTAACTTTTTCCAATTTAATTTTCCATTTGCAATATAATAACTCATTTCGCAAATTTACAACTAATTAACTTATTAAAAATTTCATTTATTTAAAATTTTTTTTAATATTAATCGTATTTTTATTAAATTCTCTTATTTGAATAAATTAAAATAAGAAAAATTAATATGAATAAAGTAAGAAGTATAATAAAAACACCTGCGAGCAGGACAATTCAATTGAAAATTCCTGATTTCGTTCCCATCAATGAAGATATTGAAGTTATCATGATGTTCAACAATAATTCTTTTCAAAAAAAAATTGAGATGCTTAAGAATATTCCATTCGACAAGACATTTCTTGAAGATATAAAAAATGTACAGGATGATTATCAGTTAATTGATAACAAGGAATGGGATTGACAACTAACTTCAGATGGGGGATTTACTTGGTCAATCTTGACCCTGTAGTGGGTTCTGAACAAGGAAAGACAAGACCGGCGTTAGTAATAAGCGAAGAAGCAATTAATCAGATACTTCCCATTGTTAATATATTACCCATAACATCAAGGAAACCAAACAGAGTTGTTTATCCAAACGAAGTTTTAATTAGAGAAAATTTGTTCGGATTAAATCATGATTCAGTGATATTGTGCCACCAAGTAAGAACCGTTGATAAATCTCGACTAATTAAATATATTGGTACAATTGATAATTTAGACATACAAGAAGAAATACTATCGGCAATCAGATTTCAATTAGGAATTTAATTATACATTGAATAAACTTATTGAACTTAAATAATTTATCTCGAAACACTTTTTTATACTCCAAATCTCAATATTACAACGCATTAAACTTTTAAACTTTCAAACTGCCAACTGATTTTTCTTTGGCACGAAAATTGAGAATATATAATTGAATAAATAATTTGAAAGGATAATTATGAAAAAATTGGGAATATTCTTTGTGTTGTGGCTTTTGCTCTTGTCACTGGTTTATCTTTTACATTCGGAAGACCAGCAAAAAAAAGAATCAAAGCCGACTACTATTCAAACACAAATAAATGCTATTGTAAAAGCATACGGCGATAAAGCATTCAAGGCGTTTTATTCTCTTGAGGAACTAAGACCTTTCAGCATTGTCCAAATTGACCAGATTTGCGATATGTACAGCAATAACTGGCTTTCACCACAAATAATCGTCAGCAAATTGAGTAACAGCGACAAGCAGACTTTGGCGAAAAACGTTGCCGAATATATTGAGTCCTTCAACGACCAGGATAAAGAGAAATATATTATCTCAAGAATTGTTAACTGGT